>JBEEGB010000337.1:0-3893 GCA_041166585.1 Acidimicrobiaceae bacterium | reverse complement strand
TGCGCGAGGTCGTGGGGCTCACCGGCACGAACGTCGGGTGCGACACGTCGTCGTGCGGCGCGTGCACGGTGCACCTCGACGGCGAGGCGGTGAAGTCGTGCACGGTGCTCGCGGTGCAGGCCGACGGCCATGCCGTCACGACCATCGAGGGACTGGCCCACGACGGTGAGCTGCACCCGATGCAGGAGGCGTTCCGCCAGAACCACGGCCTGCAATGCGGCTTCTGCACCCCCGGCATGGTGATGGCCGCGACATCGCTCGTGACCGAGGGTCGCGTGACCGACGAGCGGTCGGTGCGCGAGGGCCTCGAAGGCAACCTCTGCCGCTGCACCGGGTACCACAACATCGTGCAGGCCGTCCTGGCCGCCGGCGGCGTGAGCGGAGCTCCGAAGTGACCGCCACCGAGGCGCCACCGCTGGCGCCGTACATCGGGACGCCGATGGTCCGGCGGGAGGACGCTCGCTTGCTCACCGGCGAGGCCAAGTACGTGGATGACATCGTGGCCCCGGGCGCGGTGACCCTCGCCATGGTCCGCAGCACGATGGCGCACGCCCGCATCGGCTCGATCGATTCCTCGGCCGCCCTCGCCATCCCCGGCGTCCGCCAGGTGCTCACCGGCGCCGACCTCCGCGACTCGTGGGCGGCTCCGATGCCCTGTGCGTGGCCCGTCACCCCGGACATGAAGAACCCTGAGCACTTCCCCGTTGCGATCGACGAGGCCCGCTACGTCGGTGACATCGTGGCCGTGGTTGTCGCGGAGTCCCGCTACTCGGCGCAGGACGGTGCCGACGCGGTGGTGGTCGACTACGACCCACTGCCAGCGGTCGTCGACCTCGAGGACGCGTTGAGCGACAGGGTGCTCGTGCACGAGTCACTGGGGACGAACTCGTCCTACACGTGGGCGCTCATCCCCGATCCCGACGCGGTCGAGCAGGCGTTTGCCAACGCGGCGCACACGGTGAAGGAGCGCTACATCCAGCAGCGGCTCATCCCGGACGCGATGGAGCCGCGTGGTGTCGTGGTCGTCCCGCAGCCCTTCGGCGGCGACGTCACCGTGTACACCGCTACCCAGATCCCGCACATCCTCAAGGTGATGCTGGGGGTGACCATGGGCGTCGCCGAGCACAAGATCCGCGTCGTCGCACCGGCGGTCGGTGGTGGCTTCGGCTCGAAGCTCGACGTCTACGCCGAGGAGCTGATCGCGTTCGCCATCGCCCGGAAGCTGGGCGTGCCGGCGCGCTGGACAGAGGACCGCACTGAGAACGCGGTCGCCACCATCCAGGGCCGCGGCCAGATCCAGGACATCGAGCTGGCGGCCGACGCCAACGGCAAGGTCACGGCCGTGCGGGCGAAGCTGCTCGCGGACATGGGCGCCTACCTGCAGCTCGTGACACCCGGCATCCCGCTGCTCGGCGCGTTCCTGTACCACGGCGTGTACGACATCCCCGCCTACTCCTTCGAGTGCACGGGCGTGTTCACCACCAAGACCCCGACGGACGCGTACCGCGGCGCGGGTCGGCCGGAGGCCACGTACGCGATCGAGCGGGCGATGGACACGCTCGCCTACCAGCTCGGCATCGAGCCGGCCGAGATCCGGCGGCGCAACTACATCCAGCCGGGCCAGTTCCCGTACTCGTCACCGGCAGGGCTGGTGTTCGACTCGGGCGACTACGAGCCGACGCTCGACCGTGCGCTCGAGATGGTCGGCTTCGACGCCATCCGCGCCGATCAGGCCAAGCGGCGGGCGGCGGGCTCGACGAAGCACATCGGCCTGGGTGTCGTCACGTACGTGGAGATGTGCGGGCTCGCCCCGTCGCGGGTGCTGGCCTCGCTGAACTACGGCGCGGGCGGTTGGGAGTCGGCCACGGTGCGGTTGCTGCCGACCGGCAAGGCCGAGGTCGTCACCGGCGCGACGCCACACGGCCAGGGACATGAGACGTCCTGGTCGATGATCGTGGCCGACCGGCTCGGCATCCCACCGGAGGACGTCGAGGTGCTCCACTCCGACACGGCGATCAGCCCCACCGGGCTCGACACCTACGGCTCCCGCTCGCTGGCGGTCGGCGGTGTCGCCATCGAGATGGCCGCCCAGAAGGTGCTCGACAAGGCGCGGCTCATCGCGGCCCACCAGCTCGAGGCCAACGAGGACGACCTCGAGTTCGTCGGGGGCGAGTTCCGGGTCAAGGGCACGCCGTCCAAAGCGCTGCCGATCCAGGCCATCGCGTTCGCGGCGTTCACCGCGCACGACCTGCCTGATGGCCTCGAGCCCAACCTCGTCGAGCAGGTGACCTACGACCCACCGAACTTCACGTTCCCGTTCGGCACCCACGTCGCGGTCGTCGAGATCGACGAGGAGACCGGTGGCGTCCGCCTCGTCGACTACGCGGCGGTGGACGACTGCGGCAACCAGATCAACCCGCTCATCGTTGCCGGGCAGGTGCACGGCGGCATCGTGCAGGGCGTCGCCCAAGCGCTGTGGGAGGAGGCGGTCTACGACGAGGACGGTCAGCTCAAGAACCCGACGTTGATGGACTACCTCGTGCCCTCCGCGGCCGAGCTGCCGTCGTTCAAGCTCGACCACACCGTGACCCCGTCGCCCACCAACTCGCTCGGCGTGAAGGGGATCGGCGAGGCGGGCACGATCGGCTCGGCTCCCGCGGTGATCAACGCCATCGTCGACGCGCTGTCCCACCTCGGTGTGCGCGACGTCGCCATGCCCGCAACACCACAACGGTTGTGGACCATCATCCAGGAGGCACGAGCATGATCCCCGCCGCGTTCGACTACGTGCGGGCCGAGTCGGCCGAGCACGCCGTGCAGCTCTTGGGCGAGCACGGCGACGACGCCAAGCTCCTCGCAGGCGGCCACTCGCTGCTGCCGCTGATGAAGCTTCGGCTCGCGACGCCCTCGGTGCTCGTCGACGTCGGCGGCGTGCGCGACCTCTCGTACGTGCGCGATGCCGGCGACCACGTGGCCGTGGGTGCGCTCACCCGTCACCACGATCTCGAGCACTCCGACCTGCTCGGCACCGAGGTGCCGCTCCTGCGCCACGCCGCCGGCCAGGTCGGCGATCCGCAGGTGCGCCACCGCGGGACGATCGGGGGATCGGTCGCCCACGGCGACCCCGCCTCGGATCTGCCGGCCGTGCTGATCGCGTTGCGGGCGACGCTCGTGGCGCAGGGTCCGAGCGGCAGCCGCGAGATCGCGGTGGACGACTTCTTCACGGGGTTCCTCGAGACGGCGCTCGCGCCGGATGAGGTGCTCACCGAGATCCGCGTGCCGAAGGCGGCCGGCGCGGGTTGGTCGTTCCAGAAGTTCAACCGGCGCGCGCAGGATTGGGCGATCGTCGGCGTGGCGTGCCTGCGCAGCAACGGGTCGTCCGGCATCGGGCTCGTGAACATGGGAGCCAAGCCGTTGCGCGCATCTGCCACGGAAGCCGCGCTGTCCGGAGGCGGCTCGGCCGAGGACGCCGCCGCGGTCGCCGACCAGGACACCGAGCCGTCCGCGGACCTCAACGCATCAGCCGACTACCGCCGGCACCTCGCGCGGGTCCTCGTGCGGCGCGCGCTCGACGAGGCCTCCTCCTGAGCGAGGAGGCTGTCGTCGCCGCCCTCACCGGTCTGATCCGGGCGGAGAACGTCGTCATCACCGCGCTCAACCAGAACTTCAAGCAGCACGGCATCACTCCGGCGGGCTTCAACGTCCTCATGATCCTCGACGGCAGCGACCGGCCGCTGTGCCCCAACGAGCTGGGCGAACGACGTCTCGTCACCCGGGGGACGGTCACCGGAGTGCTTGACTCGCTCGAGGAGCGAGGACTCGTGGTGCGCACCCCTCACCCGGACGATCGCAGGATGTTGCTCATCGAGCTCACGGCGAAGGGGCGGCGGCTG
>JBEEGB010000336.1:0-2958 GCA_041166585.1 Acidimicrobiaceae bacterium | reverse complement strand
TGAACGGGTTCCTGACGTCCGCCGAACACACGTACACCGGCAGCTTGGCCCCCCGCACCCGGTCTTCGAACCCCTGGAAGCTCGGACCCAGGTCGGTCGCCACCGCGATGATCCGCTCCTCACTCAGGAAGGTGAGCCGCGAGGAGTCCCAGAAGCTGGCGAAGACCTCGTGGTGACCACCACGCTCGAGCGCGGTGATCACCGCGCCGAGTCCCGCGCCCCCGCCGATCCGCTCGCGGTAGTCGTAGAGCCGGGTGAATCCCCAGATGCTCGAGATCGCCAACGCGACCGCGACGACGCTCGCGGCCGCGACCGGCCGCGCCAGCCGCGCGACCGCGAGCGCGACGAAGGGCGTGAAGAAGTAGAAGTAGCGGCCGTTGCCGACCCAATCACTGTCGAGGTTCGACGCCACCGGCACCAGCGCGAAGACGAACGGGCACGCGAGCATGCCCACGGCACCGAGCGAACGTTCGCGCAACCCGAGCCCGACCGACAGCGCAAGCGCGAGCAGGACCAGCGCGTAGAGAACCAGGTGACCGGTCCCGATGATCCACCGGCCGTCGAACGCGCCGCGGAGCCCGAGCGCGGTCGGCAGCGCGTGCGAGAAGAAGTAGCCGAGATGGTCGAGGTAGCTCCCACGGGCCAGGCCCTGGTCGACCTTCAGCGAATCCCATCCGTAGGTCGCGTCGTTCCAGATCCACGGCAGCGCACCCACGACGGCGAACGGCACCGCGATGAACACGCGCGGCCAGAGCGAGCGCCAGTGGAACAGCAGTAGCCACACCGCGGTGGGCACGACGAAGTAGGAGATGTTCGGGGACGTCCACCACGCGGCGCCGGCGAGCAACCCCATCCCGGCCCAGTCCAGCCACCCGCGCCGCCCTTCGACGGCGCGTTGCGCGCAGAGCATCATTCCGAGGCCGAGGACCAGGGTGGGCACGTAGAAGATCAGCGGCTTGATCCCGATCCACACGAAGATCGCGGGCCAGACCCAGAACGCGAGCCCGGCGAAGACGGCCTGGAACGGTTGCAGGAACCGCGATCCGATGCGCCAGACCAGCACCGCGGCGCCCGCCGACATCACGAGGAACGGGAGCTCGAGCGCGAACCGGTTGGTGCCGAAGAGCTGCAGGCTCAGCGCGACCGGGAAGGTGCCGATCGTCCCCTGGTAGTTGATGCGCCACATGAAGGCGCGGAACTCGCCGTGCAGCAGGTGCCGGGCCATGAGCCCGGTGATCGCCTCGTCCGAGTCGATCGCGCCGAGGCGCCCGGTCATCATCCACAACCGGACCCCGAGGCCGATCGCCGCGACGACCGCGATGCCGACGAGCGCGCCCCGCGACAGGCGGGTGCGCGCGGGCGTTTCCGCCTCGACGACCGCGGGCTCCGTCGCGGCAAGCGTTCCTGTCACCCGTCCTCCCGGACGATCGGCCTGAGCATCGCTGCCTCCGTCGCGCCGCCGCGCCGGGCGGTCAGGCCCGGTGCCGTGAGACGGTACCCGCGTACTGGCCGGGACCGAAGGACGGGCGGGCGCATCAGACCCGGCCACGGTCATTCGGTGGCTTCCTCGACACTCGTAGTATTCGCCGGTGCTGGAGGAGACGACCCCTGAGCCGGTGGGGCATGCCGGGCTCCGCGACCCGAGCGACCGACGGTCGGAGTGGTCGGCCGGTGCCCGGGTAGCGCTGCAGGCCTGGGTCGTCGCCCGGGTGATCGTGCTCGCGGCGCTCGGGTTCTCGCGGTACATCGCCGATCACATCGGAACGTTGCGCCCGATCTCCGCGCAGGCAGTGCATCAGGGCCTCTTCTCCTGGGACGCCGCGTGGTACTCCGACATCGCGACCAAGGGGTACTCGCACCTGCCCCAGGAGGCGCTCCGCTTCTTCCCCGGTCTCCCGATCGCCTCGCGCGTGGTGGGCAACGTCGTCGGTGATCGGTTCGCGCTGGCCGCGATCTCCAACCTGGCCGCGCTGGTCGCTGGGATCCTGCTCTACCAGCTCATCCGCTTCGAGGGCCGCGATGCACGCCTCGCCGAACGGGCGGTCTGGTTCCTCGCCCTCGCGCCACCGGCATTCGTGTTCGTCATGGGCTACACGGACTCGACGACCGTCGCCCTCGCCATCGCCACGATGTACGCGCTCCGAACCCGGCGCTGGGGCTGGGCGTTCGTGGCCGCCTTCGTGGCGGGACTCTGCCGGCCGACCGCGTTCCTCCTCGCGGTGCCCGCGGCCGTCGAAGCGCTCCGGGACATCCGCGACGTCTCGTGGGCGCAACGGGCGCAGCGCGTCGTCGCGGTCGTCGCCGCGCCGTTGGGCACCCTCACGTACCTCCTGTGGGTGCGGTCACAGTACGACAGCCTCTTCCTGCCCTTCCGCGTGCAGACCGTCGCTCGGCTCCGCGGGGAGTTCGCCAATCCGTTCACGACCCTGTACGACGCGGCGAAGGGCATCTTCCACGAGCACGTCGGCACGGCCCTGCACGTGCCGTGGTTCCTGCTGCTCGTGGTGCTCACCGTCGTGGTGTTTCGACGCTGGCCCCTCGCGTACGGCGCATTCGCGGCCGTGGTCGTTGCCTCGTCGGTCACGTCGAGCAACCTCGATTCGCTCGAACGCTACGCACTCCTGGCGTTCCCTCTCGTCATCGCCGCCGCCGAGTTGACGAAACCGGAGCGCGTCGAACGGGTCGTGTTCATCCTCGTTCCCGTCGCGATGTTCGGCTACGCGACGCTGGCGTTCCTCGGCCTCATCGGCCCGTAGGTCTGCGCCGAGTACGCGCGCGCGGTGCTACCCGCCTGCCGTCCGGGAACGGAGGAGGGCCCGGATCTCGGCTTCGTGGTAGACGACCGTCTCGGGCAGGGTGACGGTGCCGAGGTGCTGGACCCCGAAGTCGAGGCCCCACGCCGGCGCGGTGGTGTGCGCCAGGCCCGCCCAGACCACGTACAAGGTCACGTCGTAATTG
>JBEEGB010000335.1:0-4468 GCA_041166585.1 Acidimicrobiaceae bacterium | reverse complement strand
TGGCGCTCGTCGACCGGGACGCCGTCGTCGTCGATCGGGATCACTTGCCGAACTTCTCCATCAGCCGCTTGGCCACCGGTTCAGGCACCATGTCGGTCACGTCGCCTCCGAAGCGCACGATGTCTCGGATGTACTTCGACGCGAGGAACGAGTTGGCCGACGCGGTGGGGATGAACAGGGTGTGCACACCCGACACGGCGAGGTTCATCTGGGCCTGAGCCATCTCGCTCTCGAAGTCGGATGGGGCCCGCAGCCCCTTCACGATGAAGTTGGCGCCGACGTCCTTGGCCAGGTCGACGACGAGCTTGGCGAACGACACGACCCTCAGGTTCTCGAGGTGTGCCATCGACTCGTGGATCATCGCCTTGCGGTCGTTGAGCGAGAAGAGCGGCTCGCCCTTCTGCGGGTTGCGCATGGCCGCGACGACGACCTCGTCGAACAGGTACGCGGCGGTCTCGACCAGCTCACGGTGGCCGTTGTGGAACGGGTCGAACGAACCCGGGTAGAGAACGGTCGTCATGGCACCTCGGCGATGGGTGTGTCGCGGCGGAAGATGGCGACAACGGTAGTGCCGTAGCGGCGAGACCTCACCAACGCCCACCCCTCGCCGGGGTCGACGGCACGGTCGCTCTCGACCACGGCGAGCTCTGCTGGGAGGCCCGCCAGCAGGTCGACCCAGCCGTCGTAGCCGTACGGCGGGTCCAGCACGGCCACGTCGAACGGTTCGGGCTGGGCGACGATGAACGCCATCGCGTCCGCGGCCACCACCGACGCCATGGCGTCGAGCCCTGTGGAGGCCAGGTTCGTCCTGATCGCGGCGATCGCGGTGCGGTCGCGCTCCACGAAGGTGGCGTGGCGCGCGCCCCGCGAGAGCGCTTCGATGCCCATCGCGCCACTGCCCGCGAAGAGGTCGAGCACCCGCGCGCCCTCGATGGCGCCGAGCGACCCCAGGGCGTTGAACGTCGCCTCCCGCACTCGGTCGGAGGTCGGGCGGGTCTCCCGGCCCGGTGGGGCGACGAGGCGCAGCCCTCCTGCTGTGCCGGAGACGACGCGCATCCTGCGAACGTAACGTGCGCCCGATGGAAGGTCAGGACCCGGTCCGCATCGTCCGCTTCGAGCAGCCCCACGTCCGCAACGCCGTGAACTCGGCGACAGCGCAGCGCCTGCACGACGAGCTCCTCGCGTTCGACGCTGACGAGGACGCGAGGGTGGCGGTGCTCACCGGCGACACGGACGCGTTCTGCGCGGGCGCCAACCTGCGCGACCTGCCGGACCTGCGTCCGAGCGGGCCCCTCGGGCCGACCCGGCTGCAGCTGTCCAAACCGGTGATCGCCGCCATCGAGGGCTGGTGCGTGGCGGGCGGGCTCGAGCTGGCGGCGTGGTGCGACCTCCGCGTGGCGAGCGAGACGGCGCGGCTCGGGTGCCTCGAGCGCCGCTTCGGCGTGCCGCTCATCGACGGTGGCACCTACCGGCTGCCGCGCATCGTCGGGCTCGGCCGCGCCCTCGACCTCATCCTCACCGGGCGCGAGATCGACGCGCACGAAGCCGAGCGCATCGGCCTCGTGGATCGCGTCGTGCCCGCAGGCGGCGCGCTGGAGGCCGCAGTCGCGCTGGCCCGGCAGATCGCGGCGTTCCCGTGGACTTGCGTCGTGAACGACCGGCGCTGCGTCTACGACGGGCTGGGGATGGGCCTCGAGGAGGCGCTGGCCAACGAAGACCGCATCGGACGGGAGACGATCTTCAGCGGCGGCTTCGCCGACGGTGTGGCGGGCTTCGAGCGGCGGCCGCGCGCCGTGCCGGGCACGTAGTGGCGGTCGCCGAGACCATCGTCTGCATCGACTGCGGTGGCGTGTGCCACCGTCTCACCGGCGATCCCGAGCTCGGCTGGGAGGTCGGCGACGTCGTGGCCTACCGGTGCTCGGACTGCGCCGACGTGTGGTATCTCGAGCTGGAGGAGCCCGACGTCGACGACTGAATCTCATTCTGGCGTCACTCAGTTCCGTATATCCGACCTGGTTGACGCCAGAATGACGATGGTCAGCCTTTGAGGAGGAACTCGCGCTCCTCCTCGCTGAGGAAGGACTCCACCTCGTCCAGGAGCAGCGGGTGCGCCGCGAGCGTGGGGTCGGCGTCGACCACCTCGATGGCCACGTCTCGTGCGTGCTGCACCCACTCGCGGTCGCGGCGCAACGAGGCGAGCTTCAGGTCGTTGCGCCCCTTCTGGCGCTCACCCATGATCGTGCCTTCGCCTCGGATGTCGAGGTCGACCTCGGCCAGCTCGAAGCCGTCCTGCGTGCGCACCATCGCGGAGAGCCGTTCGTCGGCATCTGGCGTCGCGCCGGCGCCGACCAGGAAGCAGTGCGACTTGAGCCCCGCACCCCGCCCGACGCGGCCGCGCAGCTGGTGCAGCTGCGCAAGACCGAAGCGGTCGGCGTCGAGGATCACCATCACGGTGGCGTTGGGCACGTCCACGCCCACCTCGATCACGGTGGTGGCGACGAGGACGTCGACCTTGCCGGCGCGGAACCGTTCCATCGCGTTCCACTTCTCGGCTGCCGGCAACCGACCGTGGATCAAGTCGAGCCGCAGGCCGGCCAGCTCCCCTTCGAGCAGCTCGGCGTACGTCTCCTCGGCCGAACGGACCTCGAGCTTCTCGGACTCCTCGATGAGCGGGCACACGACGTACACCTGGCGACCAGCCGCCACCTCGTCGCGCACCGTCGCCCAGACCGAGAGCTCGCTGAGCGTCAGCTCGCCTGGCGCGACCTTCTCCCAGCTCGTCGTGATCGGTTCGCGACCGGGCGGCATCTCGTCGAGGACCGACACGTCGAGATCGCCGTACACCGTCATCGCCGCGGTGCGCGGGATCGGTGTCGCCGTCATCACCAGCACGTCGGGCACCGCATCACCCGCGCCCTTCTCCCGCAGCGCAGCGCGCTGCTCGACGCCGAACTTGTGCTGCTCGTCGATCACGACGACACCGAGCGAGCGGAACTCGATGGCGTCCTGAATCAGCGCATGGGTCCCGATGAGGATGTTCGTCTCACCGCTCGCCAACCGTGCATGCAACCGCTTGCGCTCGTTCGGCGTCGTGCGGTTGGTGAGCAGATCCACCTGCAACGGTCGAGCCCCGAACAACGTCGTGCCGTCGTCCGCGAGCTCGAAGCCGTCGAGCATGGCCCGCACCGACAGCGCGTGCTGCTCGGCCAGCACCTCGGTCGGCGCCATGAGCGCTCCCTGGTGACCACCCTGCACGGCCACCAGCAGCGCGCTCAGAGCGACAATCGTCTTGCCGCTCCCGACATCGCCTTGCAGCAGCCGGTGCATCGGGACAGGCCGAGCAAGGTCGGCCTCGATCTCGGCGACCACGCGCTCCTGGGCTCCCGTGAGGGAGTAGGGCAGGCGATCGTGGAACCGGTGCACGAGCGAGCCACCCACGTCGTGTGCGATGCCGACGGAGGTGCGCTCGATCGCCCGCTTGCGCAGCACGAGAGAGAGCTGCAAGCGCAGCAGCTCGTCGAACACGAGCCGGCGCCTGGCCTCGGACATCTCAGGCATCGACTCCGGTGAGTGGACACCGTGGAAGGCGGCGTGACGGTCGATGAAGTCGAAGCGGTCGAGCACCTCTGGCGGTAGTGGCTCAGCGAACTCGCCAGCCCTCGTCAGCGCCTCGTCGACCCACTTGCCGACGTCCCACGTGTAGATGCGCTCCTTCTCCGACTGCGGGTAGACGGGGATGATCTTGCCGGTCCTGTCGCCCACGAGGTCGACGACGGGGCTCGACATCTGCCTGCGGCCTTGGTACGAGTCGACCTTGCCGAAGAGCAGCACCTGCGAACCGGCGCGCAGCTGCCGCTCGCGCCACGGCTGGTTGAAGAAGGTGAGCCGCAGGTGCCCTGAGTCGTCCGACACGTCCACCGTCACCAGCGTCTTGCCGCCACGCGTCCGGCGCAGCGACGAGCGCTGCACCTCCACCAGCACCGTGGCCTCCTCCCCGATCCGCAGGTCGGCGATGCGGGCTTGGCGGGTGCGGTCGAGGTACCGGCGCGGGTAGTACGTGAGCAGGTCGAGGACGGTCGTGACGTCGAGGCGCTCGAGCGCCTTGCCCCGCTCGGGACCGACCCCCTTGAGCTCGGTGACCGGGATGCCCGCGAGCTGGCCCAGGGTGCGAGGCACGACCGGCTACTCGACCCCGAACAGGTACGGGTAGAGCGGCTGGCCCCCGTGGTGCACCTCGGGCGCCACATCGGGGTGGTGCTCGCGGAGCCACTCCGTGATGCGCCTGGTGTCGGCGTTGGAGGCGCCCTCGCCCTCGATGATCGTCACGATCTCGTGGTCGTCGCGGATCAGCGTGCCGAGCAGCGCGATGGCCGCCGCCGCGAGGCCGGCATCGACGGCCCGGATGCCGTCACGGGCGAGCCCGAGGTAGTCGCCCTCACGGATCGGTCCCGCCTCGCTCGGAGCGTCG
>JBEEGB010000334.1:0-5209 GCA_041166585.1 Acidimicrobiaceae bacterium | reverse complement strand
GACGACGACGTCGTGCTCCTCGCGATGAAGAGCCAGGACACGAACGACGCGCTCGAAGCGCTCGCGTCGGCGGCTCCCGACGGCGTCGCGGTCGCGAGCCTGCAGAACGGCGTCGCCAACGAGCCGGCCGCGCTGCGCCGCTTCGCCGACGTCTACGGCGTGTGCGTGATGATGCCGACGCTGTTCGTCGAGCCCGGCGTCGTGCTGGCGTACTCGTCTCCGATCACGGGGATCCTCGACGTCGGCCGCTACCACGAGGGGACGGACGAGCGCGCCGAGGCGATCGCGTCGGCGTTCACCGCATCGACGTTCGTCTCGGTCGCTCGCCCCGACATCATGCGGTGGAAGCACGGCAAGCTCCTGATGAACCTCGGCAACGCCATCGAGGCGGCGTGTGGCCCAGAGGCGCGAGCGAGCGACCTCGCGGCGCGAGCGCGTGAAGAGGGCGTTGCCGCGCTGCGCATGGCGGGCATCCCCTTCGTCGACACCGAGGAGGACACCGAGCGCCGGGGCGACCACCTCCGGATGTCCCGCATCAACGGTGAGCGCCGCGGCGGCGGCTCGACGTGGCAGAGCCTCGCTCGGGGCGCGTCCACGGTCGAGACCGACTACCTCAACGGCGAGATCGTCCTCCTCGGACGGCTGCACGGCGTGCCCACCCCGGTGAACGAGCTGCTCCAACACGTCGCGCGGCGCATGGCCGTGAACGGCGAAGCTCCTGGGAGCGTCGACCCCGAGACGCTGCTCGCCCAGCTCCGCTGAGGGACAGCGCGCTCAGCTGACGGCGAAGCCCTCGGTGCCGAGGCCGGGGAGGACGACCTCGATGGGGTCGCGGAGATCGTCGACGTAGCCGAGCGCGTACGCACCTCGGGCGTAGCCCATCAGCCGCAGCAGCTCGACCGGCAGCTCGCGCGCCACCTCGAGCGGCACGGACAGGTACTGGTTCTCCTCTTGGCGCAGCCACGCGACGTCGTAGGTGATGTTGATGCCGCGGCGCGGCTCGTCCGAGTGGTTGGCGCCGCCACCGTGGTAGAGGCTGCCCGTGTAGAAGAGCACGGACCCCTTCGCCATCTCCGCCGGCACCGTGTCCGCCGCGGTCAGCTGCAGCTTGTCGGCGAACAGGTGGCTGCCGGGCACGACCCGAGTGGCGCCGTTGTCCTCCGTGAAGTCGGTCATCGCCCAGATGGTGTTGCACTGCACCTCGTACCCGACGGGGAACGGGAAGAAGTCGAACGCCCACTGGTCACGGTGGATGGGCTGCGCCACCTGTCCCGGATGGATCGCGATGAGCTGCGTGAGATGCAGCTGGAAGTTGGTCGCGTGCGTGAGCGCCTCGTCGACGGCGCCGAGCACGAGTCGGTTCATGATCAGGTCGCGGCACGTCGGTGACCGCACGATGAGGGCGCCGGTGCGCGTCGTGCTCCGTCCCGAGAAGTCGTCGGGACCCCAGCCCGTCGACTGGATGTGCGGCTCGAGCTCGTCTGCGGCGAGGTCCATCACGTCGGGCGGGACGAGGGCGTCGACCACCACGACGCCGTCGGCGGCCAGCGCGGCCGCCACCTCCGAAGGAGACGAGCCGGCAGGGAGGTGGCGCACCGTCATCGGCCCACCGTAGTGGTGGATGGCGCTCGTTTTCCTCTCTTGACCGGTCAGTCAATAGAGTCCGCGGCCATGGATCTCAACGGCATCAGCGCGATCGTCACCGGTGGTGGATCTGGCCTCGGGGAGGCCACCGTCCGCCAGCTCGCGGGGCGGGGAGCCCACGTGGTCGTCCTCGACATGCAGGAGGACAAGGGCCAGGCGGTCGCGAAGGACGTCAACGGCGTGTTCGTGAAGGCGAACGTCGCCGACGTCGACCAGGTGATCGAAGCGGTCGAGGCCGCCAAGGACCTCGGTCCGCTGCGGGCGCTCGTCACCGCGGCTGGTATCGGTTGGGCCACCCGCACGGTGGGTCGCGACGGCCAGTACTCGTCCGCCCACGACCTCGATGTGTTCAAGAAGGTCATCGAGGTGAACCTCGTCGGCACCTTCAACTGCATCCGCCTGGCGGCAACGGCGATGAGCCAGACCGAGCCGCTGGCCGACAACGAGCGGGGCGCGATCGTCACCGTCGCATCGGTCGCCGCCTTCGACGGCCAGATCGGCCAGGCGTCCTACTCCGCGTCCAAGGGCGGCGGCGTGGGCATGACGCTGCCGGTGGCCCGTGACCTCTCCGCCATCGGCGTGCGGGTCAACTGCATCGCCCCGGGCCTCATCGACACGCCGATCTACGGGCAGGGCGAGGGTTCCGAGGCGTTCAAGGAGAAGCTCAAGCGCGACGTGCTGTTCCCCGATCGGCTCGGCACCGCCGACGAGTTCGCCAGCATGGCCCTCGAGCTGCTCTCCAACAGCTACATGAACGCCGAGACCATCCGAGTCGACGGCGGCGTGAGGATGCAACCCAAGTAGCCCCGATCCCGACCGAATGTTGGATGCGAACGTTGCGCTTTGCGCAACGTTCGCTCCGAAGTTCGGCTACTTCGCGAGCACTGCGGCGAGGGCTTCGTCGAGGCGCGGGTGCTGGAACGGGTAGCCGGCCGCGGCGAGCACCTCGGGGATGACGCGCTGGCTGCCGAAGAGCAGCGCGTCCGCGAGCTCGCGGCCGAGCAGCAGCTTCGGGCCGAACTTGGGGACGGGGACGAAGCTCGGCCGGTGCATTGCCCGGCCGATGGCCTTGGCGAGCTCGGCGTTGGTCGCGGGCTCGGGGGCGGTGAGGTTCACCGCTCCCGCGACGTCGTGGTCGAGCAGGAATCGGATCGCGCCGATCTCATCGGCGAGGGTGATCCAGCTCCACCACTGCCGGCCGTTGCCCATCTTCCCGCCGAGACCGAAGCGGAACAGCGGCAACATCTTCGCCAGCGCGCCACCGCGCCGGTCGAGCACGATGCCGGTGCGCAGGTGCGCCACCCGGATGCCGGCGTCGGCCGCTGGCGCGGTCGCCGCCTCCCACGCGAGGCCCACCTCGGCGAGGAAGCCGGTCCCCGGAGGCGAGGCCTCGGTCAGCACTTCGTCGCCTCGGTCGCCGTAGAAGCCGACCGCTGAACCCGACAGCAGCACCGAGGGCTTCGTGGTGAGCCCGGCGAGGGCGCCGGCCAGCAGCGCGGTCCCCTTCGATCGGCTCTCGAGGACGCGGCGCCGCTGCTCGTCGCTCCACCGCTTCTCGGCGATGCCCTCGCCCGCCAGGTGGACGACGGCGTCGACCCCTTCGAGGGCTCCGGCATCGATCTCATCCCGCTCGATGTCCCACCGGACGACGGGCCCGACGCTCCCTGCGGCCGACGCCCCTCGCACCACCGGGAGCACCTCATGGCCGTCGCCCCGCAGCGAGGCGACCAACGCCGTACCGATGAGCCCGCTCGAACCGGTGACCGAGACCTTCACGCCCTCACGGTACGGCTGAACCGAGCCTGACCGCCCGTTTCCACCTCCCCACAACCCCTCAGTACCATGCGCCGGCGTGCCCACCCCGGGCGCCGGAGGTGAAGTCGTGCACGTCGTCGTCGTTGGCTGCGGACGGGTCGGTTCGGGCCTGGCAGCGGCCGTGGAAGCCGCAGGCCACACCGTGGCCATCATCGATCGCAAGGAGACGGCGTTCCGTCGGCTCCCGGCTGGCTTCAGCGGCAAGAAGATCGTCGGCGTCGGGTTCGACCGCGACCGCCTTCACGACGCCGGGATCGAGGAGGCCACTGCCGTCGCGGCGGTCACCAACGGGGATAACTCCAACATCATGATCGCCCGGGTGGCAAAGGAGACCTACGGCATCGAGCGGGTGGTCGCCCGCATCTACGACCCCCGCCGGGCCGCGATCTACGAGCGCCTCGGCATCCCGACGGTCGCCACCGTGCAGTGGGCCACCGAGCGGGTGCTGCGTCGCATCCTCGCCGAGACGCCCTCGGTCGAGTGGATCGACCCGAGCGCCAAGGTGTGCCTCATCGAGCGGATCGTCCCTCCGAGCTGGGCTGGCCGCAAGGTCAGCGAGATGCAGCAGGACGGCGCGTCGATGATCGTCGCGCTCTCGCGGTTGGGCGTCGCGCAGCTGCCCCGGCCCGACCTCGTCGTCCAGGAAGGCGACGTCGTCTACGCCGCGGTCAGCGGCGACCACATCGAAGACTTCGATGAGCACCTCAACGCCTCGACTGTCTCCACCGGAAGCAGGGGTCACTGATGCGCGTCGTCATCGTGGGCGGAGGCAACGTCGGCACCTTCATCGCGGCCGAGCTCCATGAGGCCGGCCATGACGTGCTCATCGTCGAGGTCGATCCCGATCGGGTGAAGCAGGCCGAGGCCGTGAACGAGCCGGCCGGCGTCCCTTGGCTCAACGCCGACGGCTGCGAGGTGTCCGAGCTGGCCAAGGCCGGCGTCGACAAGGCCGACGTCGTGGCCGCGGTCACCGGCGACGACGAGGACAACCTCGTCGTGTCGCTGCTCGCCAAGCAGGAGTTCGCCGTCCCGCGCGTGGTCGCCCGGGTGAACAACCCCAAGAACCAGTGGATGTTCAACGAGATGTGGGGCGTCGACGTCTCGGTGTCGACCCCGCACCTGCTCACCGCCCTGGTCGAGGAGGCCGTGTCGGTCGGCAGCCTCGTGCGCCTCCTCACGTTCGAGCGCGGACGCGCCGGTCTGGTCGAGGTCACGTTGGCACCCGGCTCGCCGGCGATCGACAAGGAGATCGTCGAGCTGGGCTTCCCGCGCGACTCCACCGTCGTGGCCATCATCCGCCAGGACCACGTGGTCGTGCCTCGAGGCGACACCCCGCTGCTCGAAGGGGACGAGGTGCTCGTGCTCGTGACCCCGGAGAGCGAAGATGCGGTCCGCCAGCTCCTGATCGGTCACTAGGCGAGGCAGGATGGCGTCCATTCTCAAGCGGGTCCTCGTCGGCAAGCCGATCCCCACAGCCGACGAGGGTCACCAACGGCTGATCAAGATCATCGCCCTCGCGGTGTTCGCGTCGGACGCGATCTCCTCGACGGCCTACGCGGGTGAGGAGATCCTCCTCGTCCTCGTGCCGGTCGCAGGCCTCAGCGCGCTCGACTACCTGATCCCGATCTCGATCGTCGTCGTGATCCTGCTGGCCATCGTGGTCACCAGCTACCGGCAGACGCTGTTCGCCTATCCCGGAGGTGGCGGCTCGTACATCGTGTCGCGCGAGAACCTCGGCGAGACACCGTCG
>JBEEGB010000333.1:0-2981 GCA_041166585.1 Acidimicrobiaceae bacterium | reverse complement strand
CCGGCCACGTCCTGCGCGTGGCCCTCCGCGGTGCCGGCCCCCGTCGTCGCGCCCGGTGCGGCGCGCCCGTCGTCGGCCTCGACGTCGGCGACGACGACGGTGATGTTGTCGCGTCCCCCTGCCTCGTTGGCCTGCCGCACGAGCTCTTGAGCCGCCTCGGTCGGGTCGGCGAGCCGGCGCAGCGTCGACGCGATCTTGGCGTCGTCGACGAGGTCGTAGAGCCCGTCGCTGCACAGCAGGTAGCGATCGCCCTCGACGATGTCGACCCGGTCGCCGTCGATGGTGACGTTGGCGGCGATGCCGAGCGCGCGCGTCACGATGTTGCGCTGCGGGTGGGTGCGCGCCTCCTCGGGGGAGAGGTCACCGGAGCGCACGGCTTCCTCGACGAGGCTGTGGTCTTGGCTGATCTGGGTGAGCTCGCCGTCGCGTAGGAGGTAGAGGCGCGAGTCACCCACGTTGATCCACGCCAACGCGCCGCCGTCCTCGACCGGAGCGATGGCCACGAGCGTCGTGCCCATGCCCC
This sequence comes from Acidimicrobiaceae bacterium, assembly GCA_041166585.1. Lineage (GTDB taxonomy): Bacteria > Actinomycetota > Acidimicrobiia > Acidimicrobiales > JACDCH01 > JBEEGB01. Next base: position 2,458 of record JBEEGB010000333.1, on the reverse strand, counting down.
GCAGGCTGGGGTTCTCGTCCGCGGCCTCGAGCACAGCATCGTTCGCGACGTAGGCAGCATCGAGCAGGCCGTCGGTCGTGGCGTCGAGGAAGTGCGACTCGAGTGTGCGCAGCGCGACGTCGCTCGCCACCTCACCGCCGGAGTGGCCGCCCATGCCGTCGGCGACGGCGAGCAGGCGATCGGACGTGTAGAGGTTGTCCTCGTTGTTGCCGCGCACACGGCCCACGTCGGTCGCTGCCCCCCAGCGCAGCACCAGCGGACTCATCGCACCTCGAGCACGGTGTTGCCGATCTGGAGCCGATCGCCCTTCTGCATGACCATCGGACCGCTCACCTTCGAGCGGTTGAGGTAGGTGCCGTTCGTCGATCCGAGGTCTTCGACCATCACCTGGCCGTCTCGGGTGAAGACGCGCGCGTGCAGCTGCGACACGTACGTGTCGTCGACGGTCACCTGGCAGCCGGCGGCCCGTCCCACGGTGATCTCGTCACCCAGGGGGTAGCGCCTGCCCGCCTGGTCGGCCGGCTCGATGGCGAACAGCTCGACCGGCGGACCCCGTCCCTTGCGACCGCGGGGCGAGGCGGGTGAGGCCGGAGCCGGGACCGCAGCGCGACGAGCCCTGCGGCCCGTGAGCGCGACCGCCGGCCGGGGGGAAACCTCGGCCCAGACGGCGCGCAGCACCCTGAGCATGAACAGGTAGACGAGAGCGAGCAGACAGAGCTTGAGGATGTTGAGCAGCTGCTCGGACATGCGTTGGGTCAGCTCGCTTCGAAGCGCATCCGGGTGTTGCCGAAGGCGAGCTCGTCGCCGTCAACGAGCATCTGTTCCCGCACTCGTACGCCGTTCACACGTGATCCGTTCGTCGAGCCCAGGTCGACGACCACGAACCCGGTGCCCTGGGGGCGAATTTCGGCGTGGTTGCGGCTCACGTTCGGGTCGGCCAGCACGATCGTGCACTCGGGCGTGCGCCCGATGCTGATGATGTGCTCGCCCAGCGGCACCCGCTCACCGGTGGGCAGCACGAGGCTTCCGGGCCCGCTGCCGCCGGCCCCTTCCTTCATGCGCGCCTCGATCGAGAAGGCTCCTGCGTGCATCTTGTCGTCGACGACCAGCTCGACCTCGACCGGCCCGAGAAACGTGTAGCCCTCGTCGCGAGCGTGCTCGCGGGCCGCGTCGCACAGCTCTCGCACGAGCGTGTCGCGGATGTCGGCGAACTGCTCGTGGTCGTCCGCACCGAGCTGGATGGCGAAGTGGTTGGGGACGACGGTGCGGCCCCGAACGTCCACCGAACGGTTGTCGTCGAGCTCGCGAACGAGCCGCCGGCCGAGCTCGACCGGGCGGAGCCCACTGCGGAACGCGCGGGCGAAGACGCCCTCTACCATCCGCTCCAGGCGGCGCTCGAAGCCCTTGAGACCCACGGACGAACACTGTACGCGAGGGGCATGGCAGTTCTCCCAGCGAGGCGGCCTCCCCCGATTGCTAACGTGGCGCCTCCACTCGGGCGAGTGGCGGAATAGGCAGACGCGCTGGCTTCAGGTGCCAGTGTCCGAAAGGACGTGGGGGTTCAAGTCCCCCCTCGCCCACCACTACCACGACCGCGCCACGACGCACCGTCCTCAGAGCGCTCGAACCTCCGCGAGCCGCTCGACTGCGAACTGGTCGTCCCAGCAGACGGCGGCTGTCCATGCGGCCCACGCTTGCGCCGCGATGTCGAGCGCGTCGTCGTCGAGATCGGCGGCGTTGTGCGGCAGCACCAGGTCGAGGTCGGCGACGTCGACGTGCGACTCGTCCCAGTCGATCATCGCGACCCGATCGGCGGTCATGCGGATGTTGCCGGGGTTGGGGTCGCCGTGGACGACGCACCGCTGACGCCCGATGAGCCGCGCCCACGCTGCTCGGCATCGAGCAACGCCCTCGGCCGGCATCGCGCCGAGGTCGATCTTCGTCCCGGTCTCGGCGTGCAGGAGGTCGGTCGATGATCGCCAGCCCGGGCGCTGCGGCCAGCCCTGCGTCAGCCGATGCAGCTGGCGGAGCGTGTCGGCCACGCGTCCCCAGTCGGCTTCCGTCTCCGGCGGTCCGCCCTCCACGTAGGTCATCAACACTAGACCTTCGGCGAACAGCCGGCCATCCGTCGTCGGGATCGGCACCGGCACCGTCAGCCCTTCGCGGTCGAGGTGGCGCAGCAGCTCGGTCTCCCACGCGAGGTCAGCGTCGCTGCGGTTGCCGAGCCGACCGACGGCGAGCTGCCCGTTGACCCGCACGCTCCACACCTCGTTGACGCCAACTCCGCCAGTGAGCGGTTCGATACGGGCGACGTCGTCACCCCACTGATCGAGTGCCTCCCATCCCACGGCGACATCTTCGCCGAGGTCATGAAGCGCTCGACGGTTGCTCCGCGAGTGACAGCGCCAGTCCAGGCTTGTTGGAAGAGGCTCCTGAGCCGGAGCCAGGCCGGCAGCAG
>JBEEGB010000332.1:0-10901 GCA_041166585.1 Acidimicrobiaceae bacterium | reverse complement strand
TACCAGCCGGAGTCGTACCAGAGCCAGGGACCGAGCTGGTCGTCGAAGTGCTCGAGGTGTGGTCGGTTCTCGATCGGGTGCTTCGCCGCCTCGCTCGCAGGCAGCAGCTGTCCCGCCTGCCACACGACGAGGTAGAGCACGATTGCCACCCCGAAGAACAGCAGCACGGGGAAGCGGTAGCCACGCCAGCCCTCCGGCCGACCAGTGGACCGGCCGGCAACCGGCTCGCCGGCCCGAACCATCGAGCCGGAGGGCTTCGAGCCGGAGCCGCTCATGAGCCGGAACGCCGCGCGATGAGCCCGGCCGCGAGCATGGCGCAACCCGCCGCGCCGACCAACCACAAGCCCGCGCCCACCTGGGCCTGCACCCGCACCGCGGCGATGCCGAACTCGTTCTCGATGTCCTTGGCCTTGGAGGTGGCATCGGCAACGTTCACGATCGTCACCACCACGGTCACTGCGCCGGCCACGAACAACGTGACCGTCAACCAGAGATCGGTCCGTCCCAACCTGAGCGCGGCGGCCACGACCAGCGCCGCCACCGCGGCCACGGCCACCGTCTTGCCATCCCGCCCGTTCCATCCCGTCTCGACCCCGCCCTTCACCGCCACGCCCCCGATGCGCAGTCGCAGCCAGGTCTGGAAGACGCCGATCAGCGCGGCGACGGCCGCGCCGCCGGCGAGCACGGCCGCGATCTTGTTCGCCTCCGCACCAGCGCCGCCGAGGGTGAGCCTGCGAGCCGGTTCCACGGGCGTGGGGGCCGTCGGCAGCGGCGCGGACGCCGGAGGAGGCGCGGGCGGCAACGCGGCCCCGCAGCGGGGACAGAACGCTGCCTCCGGATCGCCAACGGATCGCTGGCAGCTGGGACACGCGACCACGAGCTCCATCGAATCGCTTCCTAGTCCTCTGCTGCGAAGCCTTGGCGGACGGTGTTCTCGGTGACCACCCTCGGATCGAGGAACTGGAGAAGGTAGTCGGGGCCGCCCGCCTTCGAACCGACACCCGACATGCCGTAGCCACCGAAGGGCTGACGGCCGACGACCGCTCCGGTGGTCGCGCGGTTCACGTAGACGTTGCCGGCCCGCAGCTCGGCCTTTGCGCGCTGGATGTGCGCGGGCGATCGAGAGAACACACCTGCCGTGAGCGCGTAGTCGGTGTCGTTGGCGAGGGCGAGAGCATGATCGAGGTCTCGGGCCCGCAACACGGCGAGCACCGGACCGAACAGCTCGTCGCGCGCCACGGCCGCGCTCGCGGGGTCATCGACCTCGACCAAGGTGGGTCCGATGTACCAACCCCCGGTCGGCAGGTCGTCGCGACGCACCACGATCCTCGCTTCGGTGCCCGCCTGCTCGATGGCCGCGCCCAGCCGCTCGTGGGCCTCGCTGTCGATCACGGGACCGACCTGCGTGGCCATCGTGCTCGGGTGTCCGACGACGACCTCTCGCGTCGCGCTCGCCAGCCGCGCGACGAAGGCCTCGTAGACGGCGTCGAGGACGATCACTCGCGACGCCGCCGAGCACTTCTGGCCTGCGAACCCGAACGCCGAGGTGATCACCGCCGGCACCGCCTGGTCGGGATCGGCATCAGCGTCGATGACGATGGCGTTCTTGCCGCCCATCTCCGCCACGACGCGCTTCACGTGGTGCTGACCGGGCCGGTGCTGGGCTGCCGCCGCGTTGATGGCGAGCCCGACCGGTCGCGAGCCGGTGAACGCGATGACCGCCACGTCCGGGTGCTCCACGAGGCGCGCGCCGACGTCCTCACCGAACCCGGGGAGCAGCTGGAGCACACCCGGCGGCAAGCCCGACACCACGAGGGCCTCCACCAGGCGCCAGGCGAGCGCGGGCGTCTGCTCGGCTGGCTTGAGGATCACGGGGTTGCCGGCCACGAGGGCGGCGGTGGTCATGCCGCACGGGATGGCAAGGGGGAAGTTCCACGGGGCGATCACGACCGCGACGCCCTTGCCCTGGTAGCTGAGCCGGTTGCGCTCCCCCGGCGGCGACTGGACGAGGTCAGGCCCCGCCGCCTCCAGCCGCAACGCCTCCCGTCCGTAGTACTCGCAGAAGTCGATGGCCTCGCAGACGTCCGCGTAGGCCTGGTCCCAGGGCTTGCCAGCCTCGAACACCTCGAGCGCGGCCAGCTCGACGAGCGTCCTCCGCAGCCGATCGGCGGCGCGGAACAGCACGGCGGCGCGTTCCCTCGTCGGGGTGCGGCGCCAGCTCTCGGCCTGGGCGAGCGCAGCGGCGACGGCGGCATCAGCGTCCGCGGCTGTGCAGGAGGCACTCGTCGCGACGAGCCGGTCGAACCGGCCCGGATCGACCGAGTCGATGGTGGATGCGGTGCGCACCTGTTCACCGGCGATCAGCGCAGGCACGTCGATGGGCGAGACACGAGCGGCCGCGTCGACCGCCACTCGCATCGCGGCCCGCGGTCCTCCACGACGCCACTCGGCCACCGGCTCTGGCGAGTACGGCGATGGCGCTCCCGCGTCGGTCACCGCTCGCTCCGTCCTCGCTTCGAGCTCGGGAAGGTGCTCGACCCGCGGGGCCGCGACGAGCTCGTCGAGCGCACGGCCCTCGGCGAAGCGGTGACGCACGAACGACTCGTTCGACGTGTTCTCGAGCAGCCTTCGCACGAGGTAGGCCATCCCGGGAACCAGCTCGCCGACCGGCGCGTACACGCGCAGCCGCAGCCCGAGCCTCCGGATCGCCGCGTGCATTGGCTCGGCCATGCCGTAGAGCATCTGGATCTCGTACCCGGTGTCGGGGATGCCCTTTGAGCGCGCGTACGACACCGCGAACGCGAGCGAGCGGAGGTTGTGGCTCCCGAACGCGGCGCGCACCTCGCCGTGGTGGTCGTGGAGCAGCCGCGCGCAGCGCTCGTAGTTCGCGTCCGTCTCCGCCTTGTGCTCGAAGACCGGTACGGGCCATCCCTCTGCCCTCGCTCGTACGGTCTCGGTGTCCCAGTACGCGCCCTTCACCAGGCGTACGGTGACCGGGTGCCGTCGTTGCGACGACCACGCGACCAGATCGGCCAGGTCATCACGCGAGTCCTTGAGGTATGCCTGGATCACGATGCCCGCCTCGAGCTCGGCGAACTCGTCCTCGCCGAGGAGCTCTCGGAAGACCTGCAAGGTGAGGTCCTTGGCGTCTGCGTGCTCCATGTCCACGTTGACGAACGCGCCGCGCTCGCGGGCCAGCCGCAGGATCGGCCGCATGCGGGTCTTGGCCCCTTCGACTCCGAGCTCGCGGCTCAGCGGCTCGTAGTGCGTGGCGAGGGCGGTCGGCTTGATCGACACGTTCACCCGAGGGATCGGGCCGAGGTCGTCGCGTTCGAGGTGGTCGTCCGGAGCCCAGAGCGCCGCCGCCGCGGAGAGGACGTCGATCAGCTCGACGACGCGGTCGGCGTACCGGTCGGCCTCCGCCTCGACGATGGTCTTCTCACCGAGCAGGTCGATGGTGGCCGCGGTCCCGGTCCGCCACAGCCGATGGAGGCCATCGACGGCCTCGGCCGGGGTCTGGCCGACGATGAACTGCTCGGCCATCCTGGCGATGTTGCGCCGTGCCACCCTGGCCTCGAGCGAGTGGCCGAAGGGCACGTGATCGGCGAGATCCACCCCGAGGTCGAGCGCCTTCGGCACGTCGACGCCCTCGAAGTACTCGGCGAGGTGACGGGCCACGTCGTCGTTGCCGTCGAGGGCCGGGAACACGTCGACGAAGCGGAACAGCTGGGTCTTGAACGCAGGACGCGACATCGCCCAGTCGAGCATCCGCTCGCTCCACCACGACATGCGGAACACCTTCGAGCGCTCGTCGGAGCCCAGCTCGGCCAGCCGCCGGGCCAGCACGTCGACCTCGCCCTCGAGGGCCCGGCTCATGGGCCAACCGTAGCCCCGGCCTCCTGGGAACTCCGGCCACGCGCTGTAGTCCTGGAAACCATCACGTAACGTGGGATCATCCCTTCGTTGCGTGCAGAAAACCGTGTTTGACCTGCGCTTTCAATGGGAAACTGTATCGAATGGCCCATCGACACCCTTGCGGGTTCACCACTACTCTGGGCAACGAAGCAACCACAAAGTTGTGACGAAGAGTGGCGGAAGCCCCCAAGGCGGAGCGTGAAAATGGCCACAGAGGCCGATGAGCTGCAACGAGAGCTGAGCGCTCCGACGCTGACCGCGGCGAGCCACCACCACCTTCCCACGCCTCGTCGCGTCTGGCTCCGACGCATCCTCGTGAGCATCGATGCCGGTGGCTTCCTGCTGGCATGGACGGCGGTGTCGGCCTTCAGTGGCAGCGGCGCCGCGACGGTCTCGATGCCGATCCGGGTCGCGGAGACCGGGGCGATCATCGCCAGCGGCATCATCCTCGCCTCGGCCCAGGGCCTCTACCGCACGAGCGTCAACGCCATGCGGGCCGTGGCCTACATGCGCCTGATGCGCGCCGCGCTCGGGTCTGCCTGCGTTGCCTTCCTCGTGTCGGCCCGGATGGAGACGAACCCATCGGTCATCCAGCCCGCGCTCGGCGCGGTGCTGGCGTTCGTGCTGACAGCCATCGGGCGCTACGTCTTCGACTACTGGCTCGAGAAGGCCAGGGCCAACGGCCGCTACATGCGCCGGGTCATCCTCGTCGGCTCGGCTGACGAGATCCGCGGCTTCGTCGGGTACCTCCTCAACAACCCTGAGCTCGGCTACGAGCCGTGCGGCGCGGTCGGCTCGACGCACGACGAGACGCTCCCGATCCCCTGGCTCGGCCCAGCGGGCATGGCACTCGAAGCCGCCAGGGTCACCGGTGCGTCCGGCGCCATCGTTGTCGCCAACGGCCTCGCCGCGGACGAGCTCAACGGCGTCATCAGGCACCTCGGCGATGCCGGCATCCACGTCCACCTCTCGAGCGGCCTCCTCGGCTTCAACTACCGCCGCCTCCGTGCGGTCCCGGTGGGCCACGAGCCGTTCCTCTACGTCGAACCGACGTCGCTGTCGCGCGTGCAGGTCGGCGCCAAGCGGGCCTGCGACGTCGTCTTCTCCTTGATCGGGCTCGTCGTCGCCGCACCGGTGCTGGCCATCGCCGCCATCGCGATCAAGCTCGAGGACCGTGGTCCTGTGTTCTTCCGTCAGGTCCGCGTCGGACGGGACGGCAAGCCGATCACGGTGCACAAGCTCCGCACGATGTGCGTCGACGCCGAGGCTCGCTTCGACGAGGTGCGGCACCTCAACGAGCGCACCGGACCGCTGTTCAAGACCGAAGCCGACCCACGCGTCACTCGGGTCGGGCACATCCTCCGAGCCTCGAGCATCGACGAGCTCGCGCAGCTCATCGACGTGCTGCGCGGACACATGAGCCTCGTCGGACCTCGCCCCGCCCTTCCTGCCGAAGTCGCCGAGTTCGACCACAAGCTGCTCGGGCGCTTGCGCATGAAGCCGGGCATCACGGGCTTGTGGCAGGTCGAGAAGCGCGATGATCCTTCGCTGGATGCATACCAACGGCTCGATCTCTTCTACGTCGAGAACTGGTCGCTCCTGCTCGACCTCGCCATCATGCTCAACACCGCGCCCGCGGTCCTCGATCGGGCCATCGGCGCGATGCGGCGGCAGCGCTCGGTGTTGGTGGACACCGCTGAAGTCGTTCCGCTCGCTTCCGCTGCCTTGCCAGCGGGCGAGCGCTGACACAGCAGCCCAGCAGGTCCGATGCTCGTCTCGGTGATCATCCCCGCGCGCGACGCGTCGGCGACCCTCGGCGAGCAGCTCGACGCCCTGGCCCGTCAGGACTACGGCGGCGAGTGGGAGGTGGTCATCGCCGACAACGGGTCCCGCGACGGCACGAAGGAGCTGGCGACGCGCTACGCCGACCGGTTCGGCCGGCTCACGGTGGTGGACGCGAGCCGAGCCGCCGGTTCGGCATCGGCGCGCAACGACGGCGTGCGGGAGGCCAGGGGTGAGGTGCTCGCCTTCTGCGACGCCGACGACGTCGTCGACAGCCACTGGCTGAGCGCGCTGGTGGATGCCACCGAGAAGCACCCGCTCGTCGCCGGCACGGTGCGGCTGCACATGGGCAGCGAGCGCGAGCCCATCGAAGAGGACCGCGACGCGCAGCTCGACTTCTTGCCCTTCGCCGACACGTGCTCGATGGCGGTGCACCGAGCTGTCTACGACAAGGTCGGGGGCTTCGACGAGTCGTTCATCCGCTGCAGCGACAAGGTCTTCTCGTGGCGGGCGCACCTCGCTGGCTACGAGATGGCCGTCGTCGAGGATGCGATCGTGAACAAGCGGCAGCGGGGCAACCGCCCCCGCCGGATGGCCCAGCTCTACCGGTGGGCCGCGGGCGAACCGCGCCTTTTCGCCAACTTCGCGGAGCACGGCATGCCGCGCTCGGGCACCGGCCGGGCGCTGGCCGACCACGCGCTCATCGTCATCGCGCTCCCATTCCTCTGGTTGCCGCCGATAAGAGCATGGTGGCGCAGCCGGGCGCCGCTGCGAGCCGGACGACTGGTCGGATCGCTCGCTGTCCGGCGCCGGTACCTCTAGGCGGCTCGGCGCCCACCCCTGAAAGTACGATCGAAGGACCACAGGAGGACAGGCAGTGGATCAGCAGATCCGTGAGGTGATCGCCGAACACGGGCGTCTGGCCGTGGACGTCAGCGCGCTTCAGGACACGACCGACCTCTACCAGGCCGGTCTCACCTCGCACGCGAGCGTGAACCTCATGCTCGCCCTCGAGGACGCATTCGATCTGGAGTTCCCGGAGAAGATGCTGCGGAAGCAGACGTTCGAGTCGATCGCTGCCATCCGCGCTGCTGTCAGCGAGCTGACCGGTGCCACCGCGTGAAGATCGGCCACCAGGAGCAAGCGAGACCTCGGTGACGGCCGCGGACGACGTCGAGATGGGTGAGCTGGCGGCGCTGGCGGGCAAGGTCGGCGGCGAGGTCGCTGGCCCGGCCGCGCCTGAGGTCGATCGCGAGGCTCGCTTCCCGGTCGAAGCGATCGATGCGCTCCGAGCCGTGCGCCTCTTGAGCGTGCTCGTGCCCCGCCACCTGGGTGGCGCCGGCGCGTCCATCACGCAGGTCGCAGGTGTCGTCGAGGAGCTCGGCCGCCACTGCGCGTCGACGTCGATGATCTACGCGATGCACCAGATCCAGATCGACTGCCTGGTGCGGCACGGTCGCAACGAAGCGCTCCAGCGCTACCTCGGCGAGGTCGCGGCCAACGAGCTGCTGCTCGCGTCGGCCACCACGGAGCTGGGGGTCGGTGGCGACGTGCGGACGAGCGTGTGCGCGGTCGAACGCACCGGCGCCGGGTTCCGGTTGCAGAAGAACGCTCCGGTGATCTCCTACGGCCAGCACGCTGACGGCATCCTGGCGACCGCACGGGCCACGCCCGACAGCCCCGCGAGCGATCAGGTGCTCGTGCTCTGTCGCGCCGGCGACGGCATGCAGCTCGAGCCCGCGGGGACGTGGGACACGTTCGGCTTTCGCGGGACGTGCAGCCTCGGCTTCCTGCTGACCGCAGAGGGCGACCCCACCGAGATCCTGGACGACCCGTACGGCGACATCTCCGCGCAGACGATGCTCCCCACGTCGCATGTGCTGTGGAGCTCGGTGTGGCTCGGGCTCGCGACCGGCGCGGTGAGCTTGGCGCGCCGCTACGTCCGCGCCGAGGCGCGCAAGAAGCCGGGCACGACGCCACCGGCCGCGACCCGTCTCGCCGAGCTGGTCGGGATCCACCAGCAGATGTCCGGGCTCGTGCACGGAACCGCCCGTCGCTACCAGGACGCCCGCGACGACGTCGATCAGCTCACGAGCATGTCGTTCGCCATCGCCATGAACAGCTTGAAGGTGTCCGCGTCCACGATGGTCGTCGACATCGTGCAACGGGCGTTGACCATCTGCGGGATGGCCGGGTACCGCGAAGACAGCCCGTACAGCATGGGCCGGCTCCTCCGAGACGCCCACGGCGCCGCGCTGATGATCAACAACGACCGGATCCTCGGCCACAACGCGCAGATGCTCCTCGTGAGCAAGGAGGACTGATCGGCGTGGACGGCTACGAAGCCTTCCGGGACGAGGTCATCGACGCGGGCCTCCTCCTCCCGAGCGACGAGGACGGCCTGTTCGGGCGCTCCGACGGGTTCGAGTCGATCGTCGAAGGCTTCATGGCGTACATCACGCCCGCCGCCGCCGACCTCTCACCCATCAGGGTGCGGTTCCCGCCCGTCATCCCCCGTCCGCTGTTCGAGCACTCCGACTACCTGCGGTCGTTCCCGAACCTCATCGGCTCCGTGCACAGCTTCAGCGGCGGAAACGCGGAGCACGCCGAGCTGCTGCGGCGGCTCGACGCGGGCGACGACTGGTCAACGGACCTCAGTCAAGCCGGTGTCGCGTTGACCCCCGCGGCCTGCTACCCGCTGTACCCGCTGTCGACGGGCACGCTCCCGGAGGGCGGCAGGGTCTACGACGCCATGGGTTGGGTGTACCGCCATGAGCCCTCGATCGATCCGTGCCGGATGCAGGCCTTCCGCCAGCACGAGTTCGTGTACCTCGGCGAGCCGGACGGGGCGCAGCAGTTCCGGGACCTGTGGATCGACCGCGCCCTCGAGCTGCTGAGCAACGTCGGCCTGAAGGTCGAGGCTGTCGTCGCCAACGATCCCTTCTTCGGGCGAGCCGGGCGGATGCTGGCGGTGAACCAGCGCCAAGAAGCCCTCAAGTTCGAGATCGTGTGTGTGGTCGCGTCAGAGGAGGAGCCCACGGCGATCACGTCGTGCAACTGCCACCGCGACCACTTCGGCGCCCCGTTCTCGATCAGCACGTCGACCGGTGAGGTGGCGCACACCGCGTGCATCGGCTTCGGGCTCGAGCGCATCGCCCTCGCGCTCATCAAGACCCACGGCACCGACCTCGCGTCGTGGCCGGCAGGGGTACGAGCCTCGTTGTGGCGATGAAGCTGCTCGACCTCGACGCAGCCACGTACGTTCGTCATGCGCTGCATGGAGGCGAGCGCACCTGGACGGAGACGAACTGCTACGTCGACCTCTGGATCGAGGTGCTCCACGCGCTCGGTTGCGACCCGTTGGCGGGAGCGGCCTTCACGCTCAGCTCTGACTTCGAGGGCGACCAGTTCTCGTTCTTCAAGTACCCGCTCGAAGACCTCCGCGCCTTGTACGGCCTCGAGGTGGGCGAGATGAACGTGTGGCGCCCGCTGGAGGACCACATCGCCGAGCAGCTCGAGCTCGGCCGCCTCCTCACCATCGAGGTCGACTCGTGGTTCCTGCCCGACACCGCAGGGGTCTCGTACCAGATCGACCACGTGAAGTCGTCGATCGTGCCGAACCTCATCGATGTCGCTTCGCGACGGCTCGGCTACTTCCACAACGCCGGCTACTTCGAGGTGTCGGGCGACGACATGGAAGCCCTGCTCCGCAGGACGGAGCCACGCGATCCGGCGTCGCTCGTGCCGTATGTCGAGCTGGTACGGCTCGAGCGCCTGCAGGTGCTCGACGACACCGACCTCCTGCCGATCGTGGTGTCGCTCACCGCGCAGCACCTCGCCCGCCGGCCAACGACGAATCCGGTGACCCGCTTCCGCAAGCGCCTCGACGCGGACATCGCGTGGTTGCGCGACCAGGACCTCGCACTGTTCCACCAGTGGGCGTTCGGGACGTGCCGCCAGTGCGGCGCCAACGCCGAGCTCGCGGCGGACTTCGTGGCATGGCTGCACGAGCGCGACGGAGGGGGGCTCGAGCCCGTCGTGGCCGACCTGCGAGCCCTCAGCGAGGCAGCCAAGTCGCTGCAGTTCAGCCTCGCGCGCGCCGTGCGGGGCCGAGCCGTCGACCCGGCACCGACGCTCGACGAGATGGAGCGCCGGTGGGAGTCCGCGATGGCGGCGCTCGCCATCCGCTATGGCTGAACCGGAGATCGAGTGGCAGGCCTGCGCGACCGCGCCCGGCGCCGCGGCCGATCCGGCCGCGCTCGACGCGTTCGACGTGAGCTGGCTCCCGGCCACCGTGCCCGGCACCGCGGCGTCTGCGCTCGCCGCGGCCGGTGCGTGGGACGCCGGCTCCGAGCGCAGCTTCGACGCGGAGGACTGGTGGTGGCGCGGGACGTTCACGATCCCGACTGACGTCGCGGGCGACTGGCGCCTGGGGGTCGCCGGCCTCGCGACGTTGGCGGATGTGTGGGTCGATGGTCTCCACCGCCTTCGAAGCGAGAACATGTTCGTGGCGCACGACCTCGAGCTCGGGCCGCTGGCCGCGGGGCGTCACACCGTCATCGTGCGTTGTGAGGCGCTCGAACCGGTCCTGGCCCGCCGTCACCCGCGTGGACGGTGGCGCACGCGCCTCGTCTCCCAGCAGCATCTCCGCTGGCAGCGCACGAGCCTCCTCGGACGCATTCCGTCGTGGGGAGGCGCACCGGCGCCGGTCGGACCGTGGCGCCCGGTGACGGTGATCGCGCCCGCACCGGTCCACATCCTCGAACGAGACCTGCGCGCCGAGTGCGACACCGCCGGCGCGGGCGGCGCCGTGCACGCGTCCCTACGCCTGTCCGGTGCTCCCAGCTCCGTGACGCTGGTCGTCGGTGACATCAGCATGCCGTTGGTCGTGACCGCCGCCGGCGATGGCGAGATCCACGCGTCGGGGACGGCGCACCTCGCTCAGGTCGAGCGGTGGTGGCCGCACACCCATGGCGACCAGCCCCGTCGCCGTGTCGTGGTGTCGATCGACGGTGAGGACCACGACCTCGGCAGCGTCGGGTTCCGCACAGTGACGGCGCGCACCGACGACGGCGCGTTCGGGCTCGAGCTGAACGGCGTGCCCATCTTCTGTCGCGGTGCCTGCTGGGTACCCGTCGACCCGATCGCCCTCGCCGCGGCACCCGCCGCACAGCGCGAGGCGCTCGTCCAGATGCGCGATGCCG
>JBEEGB010000331.1:0-6015 GCA_041166585.1 Acidimicrobiaceae bacterium | reverse complement strand
ATGCCTACAAGCATGCCCGTGCCGCGGTCCGGCCACGCCACGCGAGTGAGTAGTGATCACGGCCGTCATAGTCTGCGCCCATGGCCATGGTCGTCGAAGACATCGTTGCCCGGTGCCTGTCCGCGCTCGGCGAGCACACACCGTCGCTCGCCGTGCGGGACGTGCTCGACGAGCTCGTCGCCGACCCCTCCGCCCTCGAACAGGCGATCGGCCCTGTAGAGAAGGGCGGCATCACGACGCTGCACAGCTCGGGCGACCTCACGGTCCTCCGCGTGGCATGGACACCGGGCATCTCGCTCAACCCCCACGAGCACCGGATGTGGGCCGTGATCGGGATGTACGGCGGTCGTGAGGACAACGCGTTCTACCGCCGGTCCGCCCACGGCTTGGAGCCCGCTGGCGGCCGCGAGCTTCCTGCTGGCGACGTCCTCGTGCTCGGCGAGGACGTGATCCACTCCGTCGCCAACTCCCAACGCGAGTACGCGGCGGCTCTGCACGTGTACGGCGGCGACTTCTTCATGGGCGAGCGATCGGAGTGGGACTTCGAGACGTACGAAGAGCGCCCGCGTGATCTCGACCGACTTCGGCAGCTCTTCGAGGACGCGGACGCCCGCTGGCACGCTGGGTCTTGAACCCGTCAGCCGGCGACCGTGGCGGCGCGCGCGAGGCGCCGTGACGTAGAACTGTGCTCAATGGAGCGCAGAAGGACGGGGGTCGCCTGGTTCGCTGCTGGCGCCGTCGTGCCCTGCGCGGTCTCGGCGGCCCTGTTGCCGCTGCGGCACCGACTCGACAACGCGAACATCGCACTGCTGCTCGTCGTCAGCATCGTCGCCGTGGCCATCTCCGGCCGGAGGACGGCAGCCGCAGCCGCGGCTCTGTCGGCGGCGGCGTCGTTCGACCTCTTCTACACGCATCCCTACGTGTCGCTGCGCATCAGCTCGTCGAACGACTTGGAGACCGAGCTGTTCTTGCTGCTGGTCGGCTTGGCGGTCGGCGAGCTCGCGGCTCGCGGTCGCCGCTATCAGGCAAAGGCGGTGTCGCGCACGCAGGAGCTGCAGCGGCTCCACGGCATCGCCGGCCAGGTGGTGCTGGATGAGACCGCAGACTTCGTGGTGATGAACGTGGCGTTGCAGCTCGCGCAGCAGCTCGGCTTGGCCGATTGCCGCCTCGAGCTCGAGTACCACGATGACCGCGTCGTGCCCCACGTCGATCGGTCGGGCACGGTCTGGTGGGGAGCGAACGAGTGGGACACGCATCGATGGGGGCTGCCGCCCTGGGGGGTCGAGCTGCCGGTGTGGGGCCACGGTCGTCAGCTCGGTCGCTACCTTCTCGTGCCACAAGACGCTCGACCGGTCGACGCCGACTCGCTCGTGAGCGCGGTCGCGCTGGCCGACCAGGCGGGCGCGGCGCTCGCGGCCGGAACGTCGGTGACATGAATTCGCCCCACGAGCAACGGTCAAAGGGGATTGCATGAGTGGGCAAGAGCTTGACGAGCTGAACCCTCCCGCGTTCGTCGCGGCGCGACCGCTGCCGGCGACCGTGCCGATCAGCCTGCCGTCGCACCCGTGGTTGTACCGGTTCAAGAACCGTGTGCTCGGCCGCCCGCTCGGCACCGAGCAGCTCGCGCACGAGCGACTTGGCAAGCCCACCGCGCTCGCCGTGTTCGCATCCGACAACCTGTCGTCGTCGGCCTACGCCACCGAGGAGATCCTGCGTGTCCTGCTTCCCGCAGTCGGGATCGCGGCGTTCTCGCTGGTCGTCCCGCTCACCTTTGCGATGTTGGTGGTCCTCGCGTTCCTGATCCTGTCCTACCGCGAGACGATCAAGGCGTACCCGTCGGCGGCCAGCGCGTACCTCGTCACCAAGGACAACTTCGGTCGGGTCCCGGCGCTGGTCGCCGGCACGTGCCTGCTGACCGACTACGTGCTCACCGTCGCCGTGTCGGTGGCCGCAGGGACCGCGGCCCTTGCTTCTGCGTTCCACTCGCTGGCGCCCTGGACCCTTCCGATCTCGATCGGCTTCGTCATCTTCATCGCCTACCTGAACCTTCGGGGCATCCGTGAGTCGGGGCGGGTGTTTGCCGTCCCGACCTACTGCTTCATCGCGGTGATGGCGATCCTCATCGTCACCGGCCTCGTCAAGATGCTGATGGGTGACCTGCCCGTCGAATCCCTGGACCAGGTCGGCCTCGTCGAGCGCGGGACGCCGGGCGACGGGCTGTTCTATGGCGCGGCGCTCTTCGTCGTGCTCCATGCGTTCGCCAGCGGTGGCGCGGCGGTGACCGGAGTCGAGGCCATCTCCGACGGCGTGCCGGCGTTCAAGCCGCCCGAGTGGCGAAACGCCCGTCAGACGCTGGTGGTGATGGGCTCGATCCTCGGCTTCATGTTCCTGGGGCTGTCGCTGCTCGCCGCCCACATGCACGTCGCTCCCTTCGAGCACGGCACGCCGACGGTCATCTCCCAGGTCGGCAAGCTCGTGTTCGGGTCGAGCCCGGCGGGCAACGTCCTCTTCTACTTCCTCCAGGCGGCGACCACCCTGATCTTGGTGCTCGCGGCCAACACCAGCTTCGCCGACTTCCCTCGATTGGCGTCGTTCCAGGCACGGGACAGCTTCCTGCCCCGTCAGCTGACGAAGCGGGGCCACCGCCTCGTCTTCAGCAACGGGATCATCATCCTGTCCGTGGCCTCGATCGCGCTGTTGGTCGTCACCAACGCCAAGGTCGACCGCCTGATCCCGATGTACGCGATCGGTGTGTTCACGTCGTTCACCCTGTCGCAGGCGAGCATGGCGAAGCGCCACCTCCGCCTGCGCGAGGAGGGTTGGCGTCGCGGTCTCATCATCAACGGGTTCGGCGCGTTCCTGTCGTTGACCGTCGACATCATCTTCGCCATCACGAAGTTCACGCATGGTGCCTGGGTCGTCATCGCCTCCATCCCCGTGATGGTCGCGTTGCTCCTGAGGCTCGCTCGGCAGTACACGACGGAGGCGGAGGAGCTCGAGGAGGACGTTCCTCTCGCGGCGACAGCACGCATCCTCGATCGCCATGTCGTGTTGGTGCTCATCGATCAGCTCGACCTCGCGGCAGCACGCGCCATCCAGTACGCCCGCACCCTCATGCCCGACGAGCTGCGCGCCGTGCACTTCGTCCTCGATCCACTGCGAGCCGAGGAGCTGGCGGAGGAGTGGCGGCGGCTGGGCCTCACTCGGATCCCGCTCGAGCTGCGCCAGTGCTCAGATCGGTTGCTCGATCGCGCCGCGATCGCGGTCACGGCTGAGGCGCTGGCGGACGGGCGGACCGAGGTGTCCGTGCTCCTTCCCGACCGTCGCTACCGGGGGTTGTGGCACCGGGTCCTGCACGACCGCACGGCCGAGGCGATCGCCGAACAGGTCTCGCGGCTCGCGCACGCGAACGTCACGCGGGTGCCGTACCACCTCGGCACGAAGGTGCGGTTGAAGGAAGTGCCCACTCGGACGCCCCCCACCGCGCCCCGACACGAGGGCTCGTCTTGGGTCCCGCCCGAGCCGGCAGACGGTAACTCCGGTGGGAGACCGTTCGTGCCGCGCGAGGGCTGCGTTGCCATCGGATCCATCCAGTGGCGCGACAGGGTGGACATCTCAGGGACCGTCCGCTCGACGCGGATCCAGCCGAAGGGCGGCGTCCCCACGCTCGAATGCGTGATCGCCGACGAGACCGGAAGCATCTCGATCGTGTTCCTCGGCCGCCGACAGGTCGCGGGCATCGAGCCCGGAACCCGTCTCGTCGCCCGCGGGATGGCCGGGAGCCACTTCGACCGGCTGGCGATCCTCAACCCGGAGTACGAGCTGCTCGACGAGTCGTCCGAGCTCCCGTGACGCCTCGTTCCTCATCTGGTCACCCGGTCGTGCCGATGGGAGGGTGAACCCGGTGCGCGGCCATGCCGACCGAGCTGCCGTTCGTCCGGAAGGATCTCCGCGTGGGTGCACCCGACATCGGGTCCCTGGTCTCGCAGCTGCAGGTCTCCGAGGGGCGTTATCGCTCCATCGTGGAGAATGCCCAGGAGGGCATCGCGCTCATCGGCCTCGACAGCACCTTCACCTTCGCCAACCGGCGCATGGGCGAGCTGCTCGGCCGTCCCGTCGAGGATCTGATCGGGGTCGACGCCTTCTCGTTGATCGACATGGACTCGGCGACCGAGGTGATCAGTCGGTTGGAGGAGCGCCAGCAGGGAACGGCCGGTCAGTACGAGGTCACCAGCCTTCGGCCTGACGGGCGCATCGCCCGGCTGCTGGTGTCCGCAGCGCCTCAATTCGACCCGGACGGTGCGTACGCAGGGTCGCTGTGCATGGTCTCCGACCTCTCCGGCCTGCGACGGGCCGAGGAGGAGCTTGCCCACCAGGCCCTGCACGACCCGTTGACGGGGCTGCCGAACCGGGCGCTCCTGTTCGACCGCATCGAACAGGCCCTCGCGCGGAGGTCGTCCGAGAACCACACGGTCGCGATCCTCTTCTGCGACCTCGACGGCTTCAAGGACGTCAACGACTCGTTCGGTCATCACGTCGGTGATCAGCTCCTCTGTGTGGTGGCCGAACGGCTGGTCGCCGCGGTTCGCCCGGGCGACACGGTGGCGCGGATCGGCGGCGATGAATTCATCGTGCTGGCCGAGGACGTTGCCGACGAGACAGCAGCGCTCGACCTCGCGGCGCGCCTGCGGGCCAGCGTGGCGTGGCCGATCCATGCCGCTGGGACCGAGGCGGTCATCACGTGCAGCATCGGCGTTGCGTTGGCTCCCGCGGAGGACGCCGCGGCCCTCGTGCGCCACGCCGACGCCGCCATGTACCGAGCGAAGGAGGGCGGCCGCAACCGAGCCGAGCTCTTCGACGAAGAGCTGCGCGACGTCGCCACCAATCGCCTCGGTCTCCTCGCCGACCTGCACCACGCCGTCGCTCGTGGCCAGCTCCGGTTGCACTACCAACCGATCGTCGCGCTCGACGGCGAACGCGTCATCGGTGTCGAGGCGCTCGTCCGTTGGCAGCACCCTGAACGAGGTCTGGTCCCGCCGGACACGTTCATCCGGGTCGCCGAGGATCGCGGGCTGATCGTCGAGATCGGCAAGTGGGTCCTGCGGGAGGCTTGCCGCCAGGCGGCCCGCTGGACGCACGCCGGACCGGGTGGCAAGTCGCTGCACATGGCCGTGAACATCTCTGCTCGCCAGCTGTCGCCAGGCGCGGGGCTCGTCGAGTCCGTGGCGGAGATCCTCCGGGACTCAGGGGTCGACCCGTCCACCCTGGTGCTCGAGATCACCGAGAGCGCGCTCATGGGCGACGCCGAGGCGGCGCTGCGCATCCTCACCGAGCTGAAGGCGCTCGGCGTCCGGTTGGCCATCGACGACTTCGGCACCGGCTATTCGTCGCTCGTGTACCTCAAGCGCTTCCCGGTGGACCTGCTGAAGATCGACATGGCCTTCATCCGTGGCTTGGGCCAAGACCCGGAGGACTCGGCCATCGTCGCGTGCGTGATCGGGCTCGCTCGTGCGGTTGGCATCGAAGCAGTGGCCGAGGGCGTCGAGACGGTCGCACAGCTCGAAGCGCTCCAAGCGCTGGGGTGCGCGTTCGGTCAGGGGTACTTGTGGAGCCGGCCTGTCGCGGCCGTCGACTTCGACCACACGCTCCTGGCCAGCTGACGGCCGTCAGTGACGCGAACGCGTCATCCAGGGTCACCCAGTGCGGGTCGATTCGGAATGTATGGAGTCTGCGTTGACATCGGCCGACCGGCCCGAGGCTGAACGGGCTCACGGATCGCGCTCCTCTCGTCGCCATTCGGGCGCGGGCATCACCGCCCGGCTGGTGGCGTTGGTCATGCTGCCGGTGACGGTGATCTGCGTCGGCGCCGGCTCGGTGGTCTCCGCTCGGCGGGCGACGGCTGACCAGGCGGGTGCCATCGATCGTGGCGTCATCGCGCTGAGCGAGCTGGTCGCGCTGCGTTCTGCTCTGCAGACGATGCAGTCGGTTGGGACCATCGACATCCGGGTCACCGAG
>JBEEGB010000330.1:0-12476 GCA_041166585.1 Acidimicrobiaceae bacterium | reverse complement strand
CGGACGGGACGACCGATGGCGTCGTCACGACGGTGGGAACCGTCACCGCGACCGGTCCACCGAAGCTCGGCGAGGCGCTGACGGACACGCGGGCGCCGCCGAGCGCGATCACGAAGACGTTCCCGCTCGGGTTGCTCGGCGGTGTCCAGACGATGAAGAGGGAACCGGCGGTGTAGGAGCCCTGGGCCCCGGACTGCTCGGTCTGCGCCTGGGTGACGAAGAACTGGAAGCCGGCGTCCTTGAGCGCCTGGTTGGCGATCTGGCTGGCTATCGCGTTGGCGGGCTGACCTTGCGTGCCGACGTGGACGCCTTGCTCATCGACGTAAGCAGGCTGATCCGCGATGGTCATGCCCTGCACGGTCGTCGAGCCGGTCGTCGCCGCGGTGACGCCGTCGGTCGATCCGTCGGCTGTGCTCGTGACGGAATCGATCTTGATCACGTTGCCGACGTTGATGTTCGACACCTTGCTCGTGGCCGTCGCCTGACCGGCGCCGTCGGACAACACGGCGTTGCTCAACGAGTCCGCGCTGCCGAAGCTGGCCGAGCCCGGTTGCTCGGCCTTCTTCATCGACCCCTGGGCGGTGGCCAGCTTTGCGTCCGCGTGCGCGGTGAGCGTCGCACCCGGGAACGTGTCGTACTTGTCGTCGACCTTGGATCCACTGCGCGCTTCGGCCCGCACCGGGTAGTTCGCCAGGTTGGAGTTGTCGCCCACGGCCGCGGTGATCGCATCGGGGAGCGGGGTGCCTCCGACGTTGTTGGGGAAGAGGAGCCCGACGATGCCACCGGCGTTGGCTTCGGTGGCGCCCGGCCACGCGACGCTCGAGAGCGCATAGCCGAGCGGTCCGTTCGACAGCACCACCGTGGAGTACGGCACGGTGCCGCCGCCCTCGGGGTGGGCGTTGGCGCTGGGCTCGTCCTCGGTCATCTCGAAGCCCGGCGCGGTGGCGACCAGCGAGTAGCTGCCGAAACCCTTCGATGACTGCGCGCTCGCTGACCTCCACGCGCCGCCCGCGGCCACCACGAGCACCAGCAAGCCGACGACGAGGAGCGAAAAACTCCTCGTCGCCATCGAACGGACGGCCATCGAACGGACGGCCCTCGCGCGGACCGCCGTCATACCGGCGCCCCGAAGTACGCCTCTGAGACGATCTCGGTCACCGCGGCCGCGTCGCCCATGTGGGTGATGCGACCCTGCGCCATCACGGCGGCGTGGTCGGCGACGGCAAGCGCGGTGTTGGCGAACTGCTCCACCACCAGGATCGAGAGACCCTCCTCCGCGAGATGGCGCACCAGGTCGTAGAGCTGCACCACGATCAGCGGCGCCAGACCCATCGAGATCTCATCGAGCAGCAGCAGCGACGGCTCGGTGCTCACCGCGCGCGCCATGGCGAGCATCTGCTGCTCACCACCGGACAGCGTTCCCGCGAGCTGCGTGCGCTTCGGGGCCAGGGGAGGGAAGCGAGCGAACGCCCGCTCCGCGATGTCGTGGGCGTTGACCCCCTCGCGGTAGCTCATCATCTTGAGGTTCTCGAGGACGGTGAGGTTGGCGAAGATGCCGCGGCCCTCGGGGATCGTGCACACGCCGAGGCGCGCGACCGACTCGGGCGACGCACCGTTCACGTGGACACCCATGATGTGGACGCACCCCTCGGTGGGCACCTTGGTGCAGCTCACCGTCTTCAAGAGCGTGCTCTTGCCCGCACCGTTGGGACCGAGCAGCGCGAACACCGATCCCATCGGCACCACGAGGTCGACGCCGTGGACGACCTCGATCTGGCCGTAGCCGGCGTGCACGTCGCGCAGCTCGAGCGCAGGCACAGCCGCCTCCGCCGCATCGTCACGGCGGGGCCTGGGACGTGGACGTGGTCGCACCGGCTCGACCGCTTCGTCGGCGTCGATCGGCGCACCGGGCGCGAGCGAGGCGCGGAGGGTGGCGACGCGGTCGCCGATCTGGCGGATGACGCCTTCCGGGTTGCGGCTCAGCCCGAGCACGCCGAGGCCAACGGCGAGGTACTGGAAGTTCGGGACGCCGACCGCGTCGGCGATGGTCGGGAACAGCGCGGACAAGGTTCCGGCGACCAGTGCACCGACGATCGAGTCGACGCCCCAGATCACCGCGAGCAGGAGCAGCACGAGGCTCGGCAGCAGCTGGAAGTCGAGCGTGCCGACCTGCCCCTGGAGCCCGCCGTAGAGGGCGCCTGCGAAGCCAGCGAGTCCCGCCGACGCGGTGAACACGACGAGCTTCGTCCACGTGAGGTTCACGCCGAGCGTGACGCACGCGGCAGGGCTGTCCCCCATCGCCGACAGCCGCCGCCCGAAGGAGGCGCGTCGGATGGCGACGACGGCGACGGCGGCAGCTGCGAACGCGATCGCGCAGAACACGAAGTAGGCGCGCGGGCTCCCCAGCGACACGCCGGGAAGGCTGACCCTGCCCACCTTGAGCGCGCCGCCTTGTCCGAACACCGAGTTGTTGTTGAAGAACGCCGCGGTCATGAACTGCGCGAAGGCCAGCGTGCTCAACGCGAGGTAGAGGCCGCGCAGCCGCAGCGAGGGCAACGCCATCACTGCTCCGACCGCTCCCGCGACGACCACCGCTGCGACGAGCCCGAGGATGGACTTCCCGTCGGCGAACTTGCCCATGCCGAAGGCGCCGACCCCGACGAACGTGAGCTGGCACAGCGAGATCTGCCCGCCATAGCCGGTGAGGAGCACGAGCGAGAGCAGGATCACGGCCACGACCAGGCCGGTGTTGAACGTGTAGAGGTTCTTGTCGGAGAGCAGGCCGGACGCGAACCAGGCCACGGCGACGAACGCGCCGGCGCCCAGGAGCGACTGGCGCAAGGACGGCACCCGCAAGGGACGGCGGTTCACCGAGCGCCCGACGCGGAGCCGGCGCTCGGGGAAGATGAGCAGCGCGGCGAAGAGGAACACGATGGGCAACGTCGTGTGCAGCTGGCTCAGGATGTCGCCCGCCGGCAGGTACCCCGTGGCATACGTCTCGATGAGACCGAGCGCGATCCCGCCTCCGAACGTGAGCGGGAGGCTGCGCAGCCGCCCGACCATCGCCGCCGCGTACCCGTTGATGACGAGCAGCGTCAGGCCGAGGATGTCGAGCGTGACCAGCGGCGCGAGGAGGATGCCGGCCAGCGCAGCCAGCATCGACCCGATGGCCCAGCCCATCATGCTGATGCGGGCCGGCGCCGCGCCGTTGAGCGCGGCGACCTCGGGAGCGTCGACGACGGCCCGCAGCGCGATGCCGGGACGGGTCTGGTACAGGAAGATGCGCAGCCCGACCGCGACGGCGACCGCGGTGAGGATGACGATGATCTGGTGGTAGCTGATCTGGAGGTTGAACAGCTCGATCTGGTTGCCCGCGAAGAACTCCGGGAGGATGCGCACGACCGAGTTGTCCCACACCGTGAACGCGACACCGAGGAGCAGCAGCAGCAACCCGAGCGTGATCACCAGGGACACCTCCACCGGGGTGCCGTGCAGCCTGCGCATGAGCACGCCGTCGATGAGGGCGCCGAACAGCGGTGCGAGCACGAACACCACGGCGATCAGCGCGACGGGCGCCGGCCAGCCGTGGTTGACCGACAGGTCCCAGTAGGCGAACGCGGCGATCATGCCGATGGCGCCGTGCGCGAAGTTGAAGATGCCCGACGTGATGTAGGTGACGACGAGCCCCGTTGCCGTCAACGCGTAGATGCAGCCGACGGCGATCCCGAGGACGGTGTACGTGAAGAACTCGTTCACGTTGGTTGCTACTTCAGCTCGAAGTACTGGGCGTCGCAGCGGAAGTCGTCGGGAGGGTCGTCGACTCGGGAGAACTTGCCGTCGTGGACCTGCACCATGATGTAGCAGCTCGCTGGGGTCTTCGATGCAGGGCCCCCAGTGGCCAACAAGCCGTTGCTGTTGAAGGTCGACACTCCTTGCAACGCGGCGATGAGGCTGGCGCGGGTGGCCTTGGGTCCCGCGGCCTCGAGCGCCTGCACGAACAGCCGCGCCGACGTCCAGCCGTAGACGGTGAAAAGGTCAGGATGGGCGTCAGGGTGGGTCTTGGCCACCCACTCGTTGAACAGCGCCACCTCGGGCACGACGGCGCTGTCCTCGCCGAGGTACATCGCGGTGGGCAGGTAGAGGTAGACACCCTCGAGCGCGTCCTTCCCGGCGAGCGGCACGAGCTTTGCGTCGTACGCCGAGGCACCGAGGAGGGTGATCTTCGGATGCCAGTTCTGCCTGGCGGCGGCCGCCTCGATGCGCGCGATCCCCCCGACGTCCGCCGCCACGAGCACGAGCAGGTCGACTCCGGCGCTGCGCATCCGGACGATGTCAGCGGTGAAGTCGGTCTCGGTGGGCTCGTAGATCCGCACGTACGGGAACTGGTAGCCGAGCGTTTCCATCGCCGCTCTGATGCCGTCCCACGAATCCTTTGCGGACTGGACGTCGCCGACGAGGCTGGCGCCCTTCGTGATCGCGTCGGGAGCCTTCTCCTTGATGTACTGGAACGGTCCGAGCGACGAGCCCTTGCGCAGTGGTTGAGGCGGGAAGTTGTTCGGCAGCACCTGCGCGTCATGCGCCAGCGCGTTGTGGATGTCGGGCACATCGGGGTGGGCAGCGAGCACCTCGGCGCCGCAATTGTCGAACAGCGAGAACGAGCCCACGAACGCGAACACCTTGCCCACGTTGTCCGCGGTGATCGACTTGTTCGTGCCGCAGTTGAACTGGTCGTCACCGGCCGTCATCTTCAGCTGCCGTCCGAACACGCCCCCTTGACTGTTCTGGTAGGCGAAGAACGCGTCGACGCCGTACACGGCCCCCGCGAAGAGCCCAGGGACGGGCCCGGTGAGGATCGAGACGTTGGCGACGGTGATCGAGTCAGCGGTGACGCCGACGTCGGTGGCTCCACCGTTGCCCTCCGCCGGCACGGTGGGCCCGGTCGCGGCGCCTGCGGCCGTGCCATCGCCGGTGGGCGTGGCGCCGGCATCGCCGGTCCCGGCTGCGGCGCCCGTGCCACCAGCACCGGACACCCCGGTGGCAGCACCAGTCCCGCCGGTGCCGGTCCCCGCGCCGGTGGCCTTCGCGGCGTTGCCCGCGGCTCCGGCCGAGCCTCCGAGCGCTTCGAGGACCTGTGCGTCGTTGGCCCGAGAACCGCACGCGGACACGAGGACGAGCGCCGCGAGGAGGGCGAACGCACGACGACGTTGCGCACCACGGCGCCGTTCACGCGATCGGCGCCGCGCGCCGTTCGTCTTCCCAGGTCGCATCGGTTGACCCCCAAACCTGACGATGCGTCAGAACGAGGACTGTACGGGACAAACCGCCCCGAGTGCCATCCGGTTCAGACGTCAGGTTCAGAGGGCGCCAGCTGCGACCGGATCAGGCCGTCGAGGATGTCCGCCTCGGAGACGACGCACTCGTCGAACCCGAGCCTTCGGAAGATCGAGACGAGCACGCAGCAGCCACCCACGATCACGTCGGCCCGCGCTTCCTCGAGACCGGGGTTGAAGATGCGGTCGCGCCGCGGCTCGGTGGCCAGGGTGCGGAACACGTCCTCAGCGGCAGCGTGGGTGAGGCGGAAGTGGTGGATGCGATCACGGTCGTAGGTCGCCAGGCCGATCTCGACCGCGGCCACCGTGGTGACGGTGCCGGCGAGGCCGACGAACGTCTTCGCGTCGCCGACACCCGGCAGGTCGCGCACCACGTCCTCGATGTAGGCGTCCGCGACGGACAGGCACGCGCTGAGCTCTTCGGGGGCCGGCGGATCGGTCTTGATGTACTGCTCGGTGAAGCGGACGCACCCCATGTCCACCGACACCACCCCCTCGGCCTCGCGCGTCCCGAGCGAGAACTCCGTCGAGCCTCCCCCGATGTCGACGACGAGGAACGGCCCGTCGTTGGGATCGAGCTCAGCCGTCGCGCCGAGGAACGAGAGACGACCCTCCTGCTCGCCGGTGATGAGCTCGGGCGTCGCGCCGACGGCCGTCTCGACGGCCGAGAAGAAGTCCTCGCGGTTGGCCGCGTCGCGGGCGGCGGACGTCGCGGTCATGCGCAGCCGGTCGACGCCGTGGCGGTCCATGACCGCTCGGTACTCGCGCAGCACGCCGACCGTGCGCTCGATCGCGTCGGGCGCGAGCGCGCCGGTGGCGTTGACGCCCTGGCCGAGGCGGGTGATGCGCATCAGGCGCTCGATCGGCCGGAACCCCGCGCCCTCTCCGTTCGGCTCGGCCACGAGGAGCCGGACCGAGTTGGTACCGATGTCGATGGAGGCCGTGCTCATCGGGGTCCGACGTCCGCGATGCGGAGCTGCTCCTCCACCCAGCGCCCGACGGGATCGTCTCCGCCCGCGAGGTGCCACGCGTAGTGCGCGTGCAGGCACTTGACGCTCACCCGTGTGCCGCCGACGCCGCCCGAGGGTCGGGGGCCGGCATGGCCAACGGGGATGTGCGCGTCGCGCTCTGCCGCGTAGCGGGCGTGCGCGGCCTTCACGAGGTCGGCATCGACCTCGACCCGCGCCCGCTTCACGCCACCGTTCGACTCGAGCTCGGAGACCCGCCGGCGCTCGTCGTCACCCACGAGCCAGTAGAGCGTCGGCATGGGCGTCCCGTCGTCGAGGATCGGCGGGTTGCGGATGACGATCGGCGCGCCGCCGGCATCGCGGACCACGACCTCCACCTCGCTGCGCGTTCTCCTCCCGAGAAGGGCCTCCACGGCGGCCTGGTCGGTCACAGAGGCGAGCCGTTGATGAGCTCGATGCGGTTGCCCGCAGGATCGCGCGTGAAGCCTCGGCCACCGGTGCCGAAGACGTCTTCCGACGGCTGGAAGTCGGCGCCGACCTGGGTGAGCCGGACCCGCACCGCGTCCAGGTCGTCGACGGCCACCGCGAAGTGCGTCTGCGGTTGGTTGCTGCCCTCGCGCTCGGAGAGGTGGAGCTGACCGCCGTCGCCGATCGACAGCCACACACCGTCGGCCGAGCTCGTGGGGCGCGAGATGCGCTCGAACCCGAGCACGTCGCAGTAGAACGCCGCGATCGGCCCGCTGCGGCCCACGGGGACCGGGATGTTGACGTGGTGGAGCCTCATGACCGACGACGGCGCCGCAGCAGCACGCGAAGGAGCCAGGCGATCGCGACGATGGCAACGATCGGCGCGACCCGCTTCGCCACCGGCGCGCCCGCCGTGTCGAGGAGGTTGACCGGCTCGGGCTCGGGCGAGCTGATGCGCCGGATCTCGGGCTGGGCCTTCGCGGCCGCAGGCTGGGCCTTCGCGGCCGCGGGCTCGGGCTCGGCCTCGAGGACCGGCGCGGCCGCCATCTTCGGCTCCTCGGCTGGCGGGGGCGGGGGCATCGGGGGCGCGCCGGGGGGCGGCGGAAGCGGCGGCGCGACCGGTGCCGCAGGATCGTCAGTGGTGAGGTCGGACGGCCACACCGCTGGTTGGGGCGCGGCGAGCACGGTGGTCTCGAGGCAGTCGACGAACTGGTTGAGCAGCTTTGCGCTCACATCCGCCATCACGCCGCGCCCGAACTGGGCGACCTTGCCCGTCACCGTGAGGTCGGTGAGCACCGTGACCTTGGTGCCATCGCCATCAGCAACGAGCGTCGCGGTGATGGTCGCGCTGGCGTTGCCCTGACCGCGCGTCTCGCGGCCCTCCGCCTTGAGCACCGCCCGGTGGGCGGCACCATCCTTCTCGACAAACGTCGCAGCACCCTTGTACTGGGCCGTGATCGGGCCGACC
Source organism: Acidimicrobiaceae bacterium (assembly GCA_041166585.1). GTDB lineage: Bacteria > Actinomycetota > Acidimicrobiia > Acidimicrobiales > JACDCH01 > JBEEGB01. Next base: position 4,743 of record JBEEGB010000330.1, on the reverse strand, counting down.
TTGACCTTGACGATGCCTCGGTACTCGTCCCCCTCGATCTCCTGGAGCTGCGCTCCTGGCATGCACGGCGCGATCCGCTCCACATCCGTCAGCACGTCCCAAGCGGTCGCGACCGGTACGGCGACACGGAACTCGTTGGTCAGCTCCATCGGTGAAGATCCTCCACGGTGTCGATGTCGGCGGGTGTGCCCGGGCACGGTACTTCGGAGACCAGGTCGGGCCGCTCCCGCATCAGCGCCCGGGCGCCCTCGTCGCCGCGCGTGGGCAGCAGGGACCAGACGTCCGAGGCGAGCCGGACAGGGGGACGGCGCGCGCCGTCGAACGTGGCGGTGACGATCGGCGTCGACGTTGCCGCGGCCACCGCCCCCCACGCCTCCGCCGGGACGAACGGCTGGTCGCCCAACCCGACCACCACAGCGTCGTGACCGGCGGAGCCCGCCGCCTCGATGGCCGCGAGCAGCGATGTCGCCTGTCCCTCGGCCCAGCGCGGGTTGCGAACGACGGTCGCGCCGCGAACGTCCGGGAGCTCGACGGCGCCCGTCACGACGAAGGTCGCGTCAAGCCCCGCATCCAGCGCCGCCTTGACCGCGTGCTCGAACACGGTGCTGTCGCCGAGCGGTGCCAGCAGCTTGTGCGTCGCCCCCGCGTACCGCGTCCCTCCCCCGGCCGCGAGCACGACGGCGGCGACCGTCACGCCTCGGACACGGCATGGATGGGGCCGTCGGTGTCGCGGAGGGGGGCGGTGGAGGAGCGGCCGGTGTGGGCGGCGATGATCTCGGCCACCACCGACACCGCGGTCTCCTCCGGCGTGCGGGCGCCGATGTCGAGACCGATGGGGGCCCGCACCCGGGCGAGGCCCTCCTCGTCGACACCTGCCTCGCGTAGCCGCTCGACCCGCGCGGCGTGCGTGCGTCGCGAACCCATGGCGCCGATGTAGCCGACGTCGGTGGCCAGCGCCGAGAGGATCGCGGGCACGTCGAACTTCACGTCGTGGGTCAGCACGCACACGGCGTCCCGCTCACTCAATGTGGAGCCCACGCGTTCGAGCAGGCGGTTCGGCCAGTCGACGATCACCTCGTCCGCCATCGGGAAGCGTCGCTTCGTGGCGAACACCTCCCTCGCGTCGCACACGATCACGCGGTAGCCCAGCAGCTTGGCCACACGAGCGAGCGCGGCGGTGAAGTCGACCGCGCCGAAGATCAGCATCCGCGCCGGCGGCGCGAACGACTCGATGAACACCGTGACCGCGGCATCGACGCGCGCCTCGCCCTGCTCGCCGTAGTGGCGCACGTCGGTCGTGCCCGCGGCCAGCTCGCCTCGTGCATCGCGCGCCACCACCCGATCGAGGTCGGGATGGCCGAGCGTGCCGAGGGGCTCGGCGCTCGGGTCGACGCCCACCAAGAGCTTCGAGCCGGTGCCGGGACCCTCGATCACGGTCGCCAGCGCGACGGGTTCGTCGCGCTCGACCGCGGCTCGCAACGCGTCCCAGATCACCAGTCGATCGGTTCGATGAAGAGGTGGACGGTGCCGCCGCAGGTGAGGCCGACGGCGAAGGCGTCGTCGTCGCTGTAGCCGAACGTCACGACTCTGCGGTCGTTGGTGCGGAGGATCTCGAGCGCCTCGATCACGACCGCGCCCTCGACGCAACCGCCCGACACCGAGCCGATCACCTCGCCGTCCTCGTTCACCGCCATCGCCGCGCCGGGTTCGCGCGGCCCCGAGCCTTCGATGTCCACGACCCGGGCGAGCGCGATGCGCTTGCCCGCGGTGCGCCACCGCTCGAGCTCGGCAAAGAGCTCTTTCACGTGAGTACCTCCGCAAGCTGTTCGAGCGAGGCCAGCGAGTGGCCCTCGACGAATTCGTCGACGTGAGGAAGCGCCGCGGCCATGCCTCGCGCCAAGGGTTGGTAGCCGGGCGAGGCCTTCAGGGGGTTGACCCACACGACCTTGTGCGCCACCCGGTGCAGGCGGGCCATCTGCTCGGCGAGGTCATCGGGATCGCCTCGATCCCAACCGTCGGAGAGCAGGACGACGATGGCGCCCCTGGCCATCCCCCGCACGCCCCACTCGTCGTTGAACGCCCGCAGCGCCTCGCCCAGGCGAGTGCCGCCCGACCAGTCGGAGACGGCCGCCGAGGCACGCGCCAGTGCCTCGTCCGGGTCGCGGGACGACAGCTCGCGCGTCAGGCGGGTGAGCCGAGTGCCGAGTGCGAACGCCTCGACCTGCCGCCGCGCCGCGACCGCGACGTGGGCGAAGCGCACCAGGGCTCGGGCGTAGGCCTCCATCGAGCCGCTCACGTCGAGCAGCAGGACGACGCGCCGCCGCCGCGTGCCGGGTGCGAGGCGCTCGAGCCGGGCGACGTCACCACCGTTGCGCAGCGCGGTCTGCACGGTGCGCCGGATGTCGGGCCGGCCGCGGCGGGCACGGCTGGGACGTTGGCGACGTGAGCGGCGCAGCGCGCCGACCATGCGGATGTCGGACATGAGGCGGTGGGCCTCGGCCATCTCGCCCGGCGTGCACTCCGCGAAGTCCTTGTTGCGCAGGATCTCGGTCGAGCTCCATCGCAGCGCCAACGTCGGGCGGTGGTGGTCGGCACCGCCGTCATCGTCCTCGGCCGGCGGGAGGTCGGCGTCGGGATCGTCCGTCGCGAGCGCAACGAGCTGCTCCAGCGCCGGCGGCGCACCGGACGGCGCCGATCTCCCCCACCACCACGCGGCGAACGCTCGGTTGTAGAGCGGGGCGTCCTCGGGCCGGGTGAGCAGCGTCGAGCGGCCGGCCCAGTACACCGCCACCTCGTCGTCGATCCCGACCTCGCCGAGCGCGCTGGCGAACGTGGTCGTCGAGCCCACGGGCACGCCGATCCCCAGCTCGCGCAGCAGCCGCGCGAACCCGACCGCGAACCGCTCGTCGACGCGTCCTTCAGGCTCCACGCAGCACCGCCTGGCGCACGAGGTCGCCGACGCCGTGATCGCGCACGCGTTGCTGGTCCTCGCGGTACTTCAGGACGGTGCCGAGGGTGGCCAGCACCGATGCCTCGTCGATGTCGCTGCGCCCGAGCGTGGCCAGCGCCTGCGCCCAGTCGATGGTCTCCGCGACGCCGGGGGGCTTGTAGGGACCGAGCCCGCGGATCGTCGCGGTCGCCGCTGCCACCTGGCGAGCGAGGCGCTCGCCCACGCCCGGCGCCCGCAACCGAACGATGGCCACCTCACGATCGAAGTCGGGCTGCTCGACCCAGTGGTAGAGGCAGCGGCGCTTGAGCGCGTCGTGCACGTCGCGAGTGCGGTTGGAGGTGATGACGACCACGGGCGGCACGGCGGCCTTGAACGTGCCGAGCTCGGGCACGGTGACGGCGTAGTCGGCGAGGATCTCGAGCAGGAACGCCTCGAACTCGTCGTCGGCGCGGTCGACCTCGTCGATCAGCAGCACGGGGGGCGGACCGAGGAGCGGGTCGTGTGCGACCGCCCGCAGCAGCGGCCGCCGCACGAGGAACCGCTCGCTGTAGAGGTCGTCCTCGAGGTGCTTGGCATCCGCGGTGCCGGTGGCCTCGGCCGCCCGCAGGTGCAGCAGCTGTCGGGCGTAGTCCCACTCGTAGACGGCCTGTGCGACATCGATGCCCTCGTAGCACTGGAGCCTGATGAGGTCACCGCCGGTCCAGGCGGCGAGGACCTTCGCCACCTCGGTCTTGCCGACGCCGGCCTCGCCTTCCAGCAGCAGCGGTCGATGCAGGCGCAGGGCGAGGAACACCGCGGTGGCGAGGCCCTCGTCGGCGAGGTAGTCGTGCTCGGCGAGGGCAGCGCGGGTCTCATCGACCGATTCGACCGTGCTCACGGCCGTCAGCGTACGCAGACTGCGTAGATTCCCGGCCATGGACCTCCGTCTTCGTGGGCGCACCGCGGCCGTCGCGGCGGCGTCGTCAGGCCTCGGGTACGCATCGGCGGCGGCGCTGGTCGCCGAGGGCGTGCGGGTTGTGGTGTGCGGGCGCGATCGGCAGCGGATCGAGAACGCCGCGGCCCGGCTCGAGGCCGTCGGCGGACCCGGGTCCGCCGTCGCGTTGGTGGCCGACGTGAGCCGGCCGGCCGGCGCGACCGCCTTCGTCGCCGGGGCCATCGACGCGCTCGGGACGGTCGACATCCTCGTGCCCAACGCCGGCGGTCCCCCGCCGGGCACGTTCGCGTCGACCGACGTCGACGCGTACGCCGAAGCGCTCGATCTGAACCTGATGTCGGTGGTCGCCATGTGCAAGGCGGCCATCCCGGCGATGCAGGAGCGGCGTTGGGGTCGGGTCGTGGCGATCACGTCGATCTCCGTGCGTCAGCCCATCGGCACGCTCATCCTGTCCAACACGGCGAGGACCGGCGCCACCGGCTTCCTCAAGACCGTGGCGCGAGAGGTCGCGGGTGACGGCGTCACGGTCAACTCGGTGCAGCCGGGCATCCACGCCACCGACCGCATGACCGCGCTCCACGGCGGCGACGTGTCCGCCGCGGCGCGGGACATCCCAGCGGGCACCGTCGGCGACCCCGCCGACTTCGGCATGGTCGTGGCGTTCCTCTGCTCGGAGCACGCTCGCTTCATCACCGGCGCCGCGCTGAACGTCGACGGCGGCGCCTACGCCGGCCTGCAGTAACCCAATCCGTTTGTTCGGTGCTGACTTCGGTTTTTCCGGTGTCAGCACCGCACAAACGATCAGGTGGGATCGAACGAGGCCGCACCGACCTTGGCCAGGAGCTTGGCCAGCGTGGCG
>JBEEGB010000329.1:0-3769 GCA_041166585.1 Acidimicrobiaceae bacterium | reverse complement strand
GCGATCTCGGCTGCCGCCGTGGTCGTGACCATCCCGGTCGTCATCCTCGTGTTGCTGTTCCAGCGCAAGATCGTGGCCGGCCTCACCTCAGGCGCAGTCAAGGGTTGACAGGAGAGATCACATGGCGTCCATCTCGCTCCAGCACCTGGTGAAGGAGTACGGCGACGGGTTCAAGGCCGTCAACGACGTGAGCCTTGACATCGCGGACGGCGAGTTCGTCATCCTCGTCGGGCCATCAGGCTGCGGGAAGTCGACCATCTTGCGGATGATCGCCGGTCTCGAGGACATCACGTCCGGCGATCTGCTCATCAACGGCATTCGGATGAACGACAAGCCACCGCGCGACCGCAACCTCGCGATGGTGTTCCAGAACTACGCGCTGTACCCGCACCTGACCGTGTTCGAGAACATCGCGTTCCCGCTGCGCCTGGCCAAGAAGCTGAGCGCAGAGGAGATCCGCAAGAAGGTCGAGGACGCCGCCGAGCTCCTCGATCTGAAGGAGCACCTCGACCGCAAGCCGGCCAACCTCTCCGGCGGTCAGCGTCAACGGGTGGCGATGGGCCGCGCCATCGTGCGCGACGCGGACGCGTTCCTCTTCGACGAGCCGCTGTCGAACCTCGACGCGAAGCTGCGGGGCCAGACCCGTGCCGAGATCGCCCGGTTGCAGCGGCGGCTCAACATCACAACCGTCTACGTCACCCATGACCAGACCGAGGCGATGACACTCGGCGACCGCGTCGCCGTGCTGCGCCGGGGGGTGCTCCAACAGGTCGCGGCGCCGCGCGAGCTGTACGAGCAGCCGGCGAACCTCTTCGTCGCCGGGTTCATCGGGTCGCCGCCGATGAACTTCCTGCCCGCCGAGATCAGCGGCTCGTCGGTCGTGCTGCCGTTCGCCACGATCGAGCTGCCCGCCGCGGTTCGCGAGAAGGCCGGCGACCAGAAGCTGCTGCTCGCAGGCATCCGTCCCGAGCACTTCGAGGACGCAGCCCACGTCGACCCGACCGTCCGCCCCACCGGCGTCACCTTCAAGGCGACGGTGGACGTCATCGAGTGGCTCGGGAACGAGCAGTACGCGTACGTGCCGTTCGAGGCCCCTCCCGAGGTTGCCGAGCAGCTGAGGGAGCTGGCACGAGAGCTCGACAGCGACTCGCTCCGCACGCAGCTCGTCGTGTCGTTGAGCCCGGCCAGCCAGCTCCGCGTCGGCGAGGACGCGGAGCTGTGGTTCGACGCATCCAAGATCCACTACTTCGACCCGACCAACGGCGAGAACCTCTCGCGGGAGCTCGTCACCGCGTCAGCCTGACCCCAAGCGGACATCATGGGGGGATGACGTACCTGCTCGTGCATGGGGGTGGCTCGACGGCCCGGTTCTGGGATCGTCTGCTGCCCTACCTCGACCGACGGGTGCTGGCCATCGACCTTCCAGGCCGGAACGGCAAGCCTGCCGACCTCGTCACGCTCACGGTGGACGACGAGGTGGCGTCGGTGGTCTCGGACGTCGATGCCGCGGGCATCGATGAGCCGATCGTCATCGTGGCGCACTCGTCCGGAGGCCTCGTCGTCCCCGGTGTCGTTGCGGGTCTCGGCGGGCGAGTCGCCCACGTCGTCCTCAACGCGGCGCTGGTGCCACCCGAGGGCGGATGCGGTCTCGACTGCATGAAGCCGCACCATCGCGAGGGGCTCGTGCTCGCCGCGGGACAGGCCCGTCTCGATGGGACCAGGCTGACCCTCCCGGGACCGCCGGCCGATCCCGAGGCGTTCCGTAACACCTACGGCGGCGATCCTCTCGACGACGATGCGCTGTCGTTCGTCGTCGACCCGGTTCGAAGCGTCGAGGACACCGTGCACCACTACTTCCAACCGGTCCGCTGGTCGGTCGCCGCGGACGTGCCGGTGACCTACGTGCTCAACGAGCGGGACCGTCCCATACCGGTGGCGATGCAGGAGGAGATGATCGCTCGGCTCCCTCGTCCACCCGAGGTCGTGCGGCTCGACGGTGGACACGTGCCTGCGGTGACCGATCCCGAACACTTCGCCCGCCTCATCAGCGTTCGTTCGTCGAGTGAGCCACGGTGAGCACCGCCACGTCGACGGGCTCATCGCGACCGCGCACATCGACGCGTTCGGATCGGGCGCCGGGATGGTCGTCGGCGACGAGGGCGTAGAGGTCCGAGGCGAGCACGACCTCACCCGGTGACGCGTGGGACTGCAGGCGTGCGCCGACGTTCACCGCATCACCGAGAGCGGTGAAGTCCATCACCGTTCCTGAGCCGACGTTCCCCACGAACGCGATGCCGGCGTTGGCGGCCACGCCGACGGGCAGGTCGTCGACCGCAGCGGCGAGGTCGAGTGCGGCCAGGGCAGCCTTGCGGCGGTAGCCATGCCCGGCGAGCCCGCTGATGAACAGCGCCATAACCTCGTCGCCGATCAGCTTGTCGACGATCCCGTCGTGATGGATCAGCACATCGGTGGCCGTCGCGTAGAACTGGTTGAGGCGTCCGGCGAACTCGGTCGCGGTGGACTGCTCGCCCATCGATGTCGAGCCCCGCACGTCGGCAAACACCACGCCGATGTCGATCTCGATGCCGCCGCTCGGCAGGTTGTCGAAGCAGTACTGGCACAGGTTGGGGTTCTTGCGCGAGGGCTTGCGACCCATCAGTCCGACCAGCTTGCCGCCGAAGCCGGCGAACGGGTTCTGACAAAATTTGCAACGTGGGTCATGGGGGAGCCGGCGGAAGATGCGCTGCGCCTTCTTGAGCGGCTCGTACCCGTCGACGAGCAACGCCTGCCAGTTCAACGGCTTCGCCATGCTCAGATCATTGCCGCTCCGGTGAACTGTTGCGCTCGGTCATCCTGCGATCTGGAGGATCAGGGATATCGTCCCCTCATGCTCAAGTCCGGCGACAGAGCACCTTCTTCAGCCTTCTCAGAGGAACTCGACGCTGCGTTAGCGTTCGGGCATGCCACGCGGGCTGCCTCGGGGCACGGTGACCTTTCTCTTCACCGACATCGAGGACTCCACGCGTCTGTGGAAGGAAGTCCCGACGGAGATGGCCGATGGGCTGCGTGCCCACGACGCCATCGTGCGAGGCACGATCGAACGGCACGACGGCTACGTGTTCGGCACCGGCGACGACGGCTTCTGCGCCGCGTTCTCGACCGCGGGTGATGCGGCGGCGGCGGCGATCGAGTCGCAGGAGCAGCTGCGCGATGACGCCACGGTCAACTTCCTCGTTCGCATGGGGCTGCACACGGGTGACGCCATCGAACGCGACCGGACCTACTTCGGCAGCGAGGTGAACCGCGCGGCGCGACTCATGTCGCTTGCGCACGGCGGTCAAGTGCTCGTGTCAGACGCGGCCGAGGTGCTGCTGCGCGACCGCCTGGCCCTGCGACCCCTCGGCGAGCATCGGCTCCGCGGGCTGCGGGGACGAATGTCCGTGTACCAGGTTGTCGCCGAGGGCCTGGTGGCGGAGTTCCCAGTGCTGCGCAGTGTCGACTCCTTCGCGGGAAACCTGCCGCAGCAGCTGAGCTCATTGATCGGTCGCGAGAGCGTCGTCGCCGAGCTGGCGGAGTTGGTGCGCGCCAGCCGCCTGGTCACGCTGAGCGGCCTCGGCGGTGTGGGCAAGACCAGGCTCGCACTCGAGGTCGGTGCCGAAGTCGCCGGCGAGTTCCCAGACGGTGTGTGGATGATCGAGCTGGCCTCGATCGGCGATCCGTCCTCGATCCCCTCGGCGATCGCGACCGTGCTCGGCATCACACCACAGGG
>JBEEGB010000328.1:0-6206 GCA_041166585.1 Acidimicrobiaceae bacterium | reverse complement strand
CGCCGGCTGGGCTCGGGTACTCCTTTGGTGCCTCGTTCGCGGAGAGCTCGGTGAGCAAGGTGACCGAGCCGTCCGTCTTGAACACGTTGAGGTCGCTCGTCCACTCGCCGAGCCGGTAGCGCTTGCCACCGTCGACGAAGCGGACCAGCCCAGGGGCGGTCCGGTGGATCTCGTCAGGGCCGGTCTGCGTCGGGTCCCACCAGATCTCCACGAAGTCGTCGATGCCGTAGTAGTCGGTGTCGGGCCAGAGCCCGTGGTCGCCAAAGGTGATCAGCGGGTTGGACACGATCCGCTTGTCCGACGGCGGGCCGGAGAACAGGCCTTGGCGGAACGTGTCGGCCGTGAGGTTCGGACCGGCGGCCTGGAGGCCAGCGAAGAACAGCCCCGGTTGTGGCCACAGCACCGGCGCGGTGTCCGGGGCCGGAGGCTTCGTGCCGGTGAACCACCGGTACAGGTCGAAGCGATCGGAGACCGCCTCGACCTCGCGCACCGCCAGCATGCTGATCCCGAACGCATGGGCCCACTGGGTCTGGTCGTACGTGCGTCCGAACGCGGCGGTGTCGACCAGCGTCGCGTTGCCGTAGACCCACTCCGGGAAGTACTTCTGCTTGGTGGCCTCCTCGGTGAAGGCCTTCGGCGCGATGGGGTCGGTGCTGAGGATGACGGTCGTCACGCCCGAGGCCTTCAGCTTGGACACCAGCGTCGTCGCGATCTCCGGCGCCGCGATGAGCTGGTCCAGCCGGTACGGGAGCTGCTCCTTCAAGGTGACGCCGCCCTTTGCGAGGTTCGCCCTGAACCCGGCGGCGTCGGCTTCGGCTGTGCTGCCGGGAGTGCTGATGTAGAGCTCGCCGATCGAGCGGTTCTGCGTCTTGAACGCCGGGTCGCCCGCGAACTCAGCGGGCTTGTCCTTGAGCTTCTTGGTGACGTACTCAGACAGCTGTAGATACTTCTCCGCGCCGCCGGCACCGATGGGGAACACCGATGGGGAGAGGTCCTTGATGGACGGGCAGGCCAGGCAGATCACACCGCGTGCCTTGATCTCCTCCGTCCACGCCGGGGCGAGCACCGGTCCTCCCCACACCGCGAACGCGCCGAGCTCGTCGACAGCCTTCACCGCGTCGGCGCGAGCCGTGACCTCGCTGTCAGACCCTCCCGAGCCGTGCAGGAACTTGAGCTGGACCTTGCGCCCGTAGGTCTGCATGTACTTCTGGAAGAGCGCGGTGTAGCCCTCGTACGTCGCCTGGATCTGGTCTGCCGTGTCGTTGTTGTTGATCGGCTGGGTGATGTAGTCGAGGACCGGGTCGACGTCGGGCGCGAGGTACACCACGACGGTGATCGTGTCGCCGGTGACCCCCTTGGCGGTGGCCCCTCCGTTGTTGGCGACGTTGGCGAAGCACTCCGGCGTGAACGCGTACGGCAACGCGACGCGACCGGTCTCCTTGTCACACGTGTCCAAGAACGTCAGGTCGGTGCGACCCTTCGAGCTGTTGAACGTGATCGCCCCTGCGGGCAGCGCTCCGTTTGAGCTGTTCGAGCTGTTGGAGCCTGAGGACGTCGCCGCGGGCTTCTTGTCGTCCTTTCCGCTGAACGCCACGATGGCAGCGATCACCGCGATCACCACCACGATCGCGACAACCGGTCCGTAACGGCGCAGCGGGCTGCCGCGGTCGGGTCCGGTCGATGCGCTGCTGGTCTGCATGGCGTGACGCCCTTCTAGGTGGGGATGGTGCTTCGTTCGATGGCGGCGGCGGATGTGCCGAGGTACGAGTCGACGACGCGGGGAGAGGTGAGGACCTCGTCGGGATCGCCTTCTGCGATCACCGCCCCTTGGTCCATCGCGACCATGCGGTCGGCGATGGACCGGATGAGGGGCATGTCGTGCTCGATGACGACGAGGCTGGCTGCGGTCTCGTCGCGGATGCGCAGCAGCATCGGCACGAGGGCTTCGGTCTCGCGCTGGGCGATGCCCGAGGACGGCTCATCGAGGAGGATGACCGCGGGCCGGTGCGCCAGCAGGCAGGCGAGGTCGACGACCCGGCGGGTGCCCGTGGACAGCTCACGGACGAACTTGGAGCGGTACGCGCCGAGGCCGAGCAGCTCGACGAGCTCGGCCACCCGGGCCGTGACCTTGCGCTCGGAGTCGTAGGCGTTGGGGAGGTGCAGCGCGGCGGACAGCGGCTCGCGGACCTGGATCCACCGCTCGCAGGCGACGGCGATGCACTCCTCGACCGTGAGCGAGCTGAAGAGGGCTGCATCTTGGAACGACCGTCCGAGGCCCTTCGACGCGCGGCCCGCGGGCCCGAGGCGGCTGACGTCATGGCCCGACAGGCGCACCGCGCCCAGGTCCGCGGTGAGGTACCCGGAGATGAGGTCGAACAACGTGGTCTTGCCGGCGCCGTTCGGCCCGATGACCCCAACGATCTCGCCGGGTTGCACGGCCAACGACACGCCGTCGACGGCGAGGATGCCTCCGAACGCAACCGTCAGGCCGTGCGTCTCCAGCACGGGCTCCTGCGGCTCGACTGCGTGGTGCGTGACGCCGTTGACCCGGCCGGCTCGCGCCCTCACGCTCCCCTCGAAGCCAGCGGACGCTCCCTCCAGGAAGACCGAGCGCAGCACATCGGGCCGGTCGAGCAGCTCCTTCGTCGGGCCGTGGAACCGCACCTCGCCCTTCTCCAGGAAGTACGCGGTGTCGGCAACGGTGAGCGCGACGTTCACGGACTGCTCGACGAGGATCACCGTGGTGCCCTGGTTGCGCATCTCCTGCACCAGCGGCAGCAGCTGCGCCACGATCACGGGAGCCAATCCGAGAGAGAGCTCGTCGATCATCAGCAGCCGGGGTGTCGACAGGAACGCCATGCCGAGGGCGAGCATCTGCTGCTGGCCGCCGGAGAGATCGCCCGCCGGGTCGCCCGAGCGCGAGGCGAGCACGGGGAACAGCTCGTACACGCGCCGCACGCCCTCGCCCGCGGCCTTCTTGTCACGACGCTGCAGCCACGACGCGGTGCGCAGGTTCTCCTCGACGGAGAGCGTCGGGAACACCCCGTGGCCACCGGGCACCTGGCGTATGCCGAACGCCGCGATCTCGTTCGGCGGTGCGTGCGTGATCTCTCGACCATCGAAGATCACCGCTCCGCGGTCGGCTTCGACCGTGCCCGAGATCGCCTTCAGAAGGGTGGACTTGCCCGCGCCGTTCGTGCCCAGGAGCGCGACGCAGCTCCCTTCCTCGATCTCGACGTCGACGTTGAAGAGGACCTGCACGCTGCCGTAGGAGACGTTCAGACCTCGTACGAGCAGCAGCTTCGAACGGCCCTGGTTTCGCTCGTACAGCACCTCGGAGCGCGCGGCCGCGCCCGTCCAGACGTCGGTGATGTCGCCGTTGATCGTGTCCTTGGTGGTGGCGATGATGAGCCCGCCGACGAAGAACACCGGCACCATGAACAGCATCCCGGCCCGAAGGCCGAAGTGGTCACCGATCCACCCGATGAGCGGCAGGACAGCGAGCCCGGGGATCACCCACAGCGACGCGACCGAAAACCCCATCGACCGCGCTCGGGGCGGGATGGCGAGTGCCAACGAGGCGAAGATTCCGGGCGCCAGCACCGCCACGAACGCGTTGACGACGAGGTTCATCGCGATCGCGACGTAGATGTTCGGGGCCAGCGCGAACAGCACGAGGGCGCCGGAGACGATGAACGCGATGTGCGAGAGGAAGCGCAGCACCTGGTCGGGTCCCTTGGCCATGAGCTTGGTGGCGACACGGGCCCCGAAGATGAGCCCGACGAGCTGCGCGGGCTCGACGGCCGCGGCGACGAAGCCTCTGGCCCGCTCGTCGAGGTCGAAGACCTGCTCGTAGAGCACGGACGACAACGACGCGAAGCCGATCAAGGCGACGGCGAGGAACGGGAGCGAGTACCAGATGCGGCGCAGGCTCTCGATCTTCCAGACGATCCGCCAGCCTTCCGCGAAGCTCGGCGACGCCTCCTCAGTGAGGGCGGCCTCCTCGCTCGCGCCCATCGCTCTGCGCTCGTGTGCGCCGCGCACGGGCTCGCGCATCCTCCACGCCAGCACGACGAAGATGAACGTGGGGAAGGCGAAGATGATGAACGGCCAGCGCCACCCGAAGTAGTAACCGACAAGGCCGGCGACCAAGGGCCCGATGCACGCGCCGACGGCGTTGGCGGCACGGTGGAACGAGTAGACGCGCGCGCGGCTCTCGATGTCGTAGTAGTCGGCGATGAGCGAGTTGTGCGTGGGGTCGACGACGGCTTTGCCGATGCCGGAGCCCGACCGGGCGATGGCGAGGAGGACGAGCGTCGATGCCAACCCGGTGAGCACGGAGAACACTCCCCAGCACGCCGCACCGATCCACGCGATGCGCACGCGGTTGGAACGGTCGGCGAAGCTGGCTATGGGCACCTGCAGCAGCAACGCACCAAACGCCACCACGCCGACGAGCGAGAGCACACCCTGCAGGCTGAGGCCGAACTCGTCACGGATGTTGGGCAGCAACACCGCGAACGCGGTTCGGTCCAGCTCGTCCACGGCGTTGAGACCGAACAGCACGATCAGCGGGAAGATCGCGGCGCCGCCGGTGATCGCGAGCATCCTGCGACGGATCACTGCGGGGCACCGACCGGTTCGGTGGCCAACGGGATGTCGTCGGGGTCGATGTCGGACGGTGCCTCGTCCGTCGCGGTGGCGAGGCCTGGGGCTTCGATGTGGTGGCTCTTGGCGACGCTCGCCAACCAGCGGTCGCGCAGGCGGTACGCGAGCCCGCCCAACCCCCCAGGCATCACGAGGAGGATCGCCAGGACACCGATGCCGCTGGAGATCGGCTGCCACTCGGTCGGCAGGAACCAGTAGGTGCCTTGGAGGTAGAGGGCGCCGAGCAGCGCCCCTGCCGGCGAGGTCACGCCGCCGATGATCACCATCGTGAACACGATGAGGTTCTCGAACGGCGCGTAGGGCTGCAGCCCGATGGCCTGCTGGTGGTGAGCGAAGAGGCAGCCCGCGACCGCGGCCAGCGCACCCGAGAGCGCGAACGCCATGAGCCGCGTGCGGGTGGCGTTGATCGCGTACGCCTGCGCTCCCCGCTCGTTGTCGCGCATCGCGAGCATCGCTCGACCGGTGCGGCTCTCGCGGATGCCCCGCAGTCCGAAGAGACAGATCACGAGCACAGCGAGCACGAGGTAGTACATGCCGGTCGGCGAGTCGATGTCGATCCGACCGAACAGCGCCGGCCTCTGCAAGCGTTGCGTCGGGATCCAGCCGAAGAAGTCGGGGTTGAGGAAGTAGGACGTGGTCGCGAGCGAGAACGCGAGCGTCGTCACCGCGAGGTAGAAGCCGCGCCGGCGCAACGCAGGGAGCCCGACGGCGATGGCGACCAGCGCGCCGACGCACGCGCTGAGCAGCAGCGCAACGGTGAGGTCGAGACCCCAGTCCGCGGTCGCCTTCGCTCCGAACGTCGCGCCGATGGCGAAGAACGCGATCTGACCGAGGGAGACCTGGCCTGACCACCCGGTGAGGACGACGATCGACAACCCGAGGATCGCGTAGATGCCCACTGCAGAAGCCTTCAGCGACCTGTCGACCGACAGCAGGTGGGGCAGCACCAGCACCGTGACGAGCGCGACGGAGGCCAGCGACCATCGCACGGCGCGCACGACGGGCAGGCGGGCCAGCTCTTTGGGGATCGGACGGACGTCGTCGGCTGATCGCCACGTCGACACCGAGCCTTCGTCCACCCGCGTGGCGCCTCGCCGGGTGAGGAACAGGGCGGCAACGATGATCGCGGCGAGGATGGGATCGAGGAGCAACGGGCTGTCCGCCGCGAAGCTGACCGACACCTCCAGCACGCCGAGCGCGACGGCGTTGGCCGCGATCGCGGGCAGGTTCGTCATCCGGCCGAGCACGAGGGCACCGAGGGCCCGCAACAGCACGCCGATGGACAGCGCGGACCCGATGGGCAGCCCCACGATGCCGGCGCGCAGGAAGATCGCCAGAAAGGCGAAGACGGCGGCGATGATCCAGACGACCGTCTGCAGGCGCTTCACCGGCACCCCGAGCAGCGACGCGCGGTCAGCGCTGTCGGCGCTGGCACGGATCGCGACGCCGACGCTGCTCGACCGCAGGAACACTGCCAGTGCAATGAGGGCGATCGGGGCCACCACCAAGGCGATGACGTCGTTGGCGTTGAATACCAC
>JBEEGB010000327.1:0-4018 GCA_041166585.1 Acidimicrobiaceae bacterium | reverse complement strand
GGGTTCAGCTTCGAGTCGCCGAGCCAGGTGCCGCCGAAGGTCGGCGCGCCTTGGCCCCTGCTCCCGATGTACTTGCCGTCCGTTCCGACGATCTGCGCGTACTCGCCACCGACGCTCGGCTCGGCCGTCGCCACACCGGGGACGGCGCGGATCTGGTCGACCAGGCTGGCGTCGATCCGGCCCCTGGTGTCCGGTCCGAACTCGGCCTTCACCGACTGCGAGGACCGCACGAACGCGTCGACGCCGCGGTTGGCGTCGGCGAACAGGTTGTCGAACGTGCGGCTCACGGTGCCGGAGAGCACGAGCACGCCCACGAGGAACGAAACGCCGAGGAACACCGCGACGAGCGTCGAGGCGAACCGTGTCTTGTTGGCCGCGAGGCCCTTGAGGGTGACCTTCAGCATGAGGAGCTCAGTCCCCCAGCTGCTTCATCTGGTCGAGCACCTTCTCGGGGCTGGGGTCATCCATGCGACCGACGATCGCGCCGTCGGCCAGGAACAGCGCGGCGTCCGCGTAGCCGGCCGCGACCGGGTCGTGGGTCACCATCACGATGTTCTGGCCGAGCTCACGAACAGCCCTGCGCATGAAGTCGAGGATCTCCGCGCCGGCGCGCGAGTCGAGGTTGCCGGTGGGCTCGTCGGCGAAGATGATCTGGGGCCGGCTGGCGAGCGCACGGGCCACGGCGACGCGCTGCTGCTGGCCGCCTGACAGCTCCGACGGACGGTGCTTCAACCGGTCACCGAGCCCGACCGTCCTGACCACCTCGTCGACCCAGGCCTGGTCGGGCTTCCCGCCGGCGAGGTCGAGCGGCAGCGTGATGTTTTCGATCGCGGTCAGCGTCGGGATGAGGTTGAACGACTGGAAGATGAAGCCGACCTTCTCGCGGCGGAGCAGCGTGAGCTCCTTGTCCTTGAGGGTGTTCAGCTCGATGTCACCGATGAACACCTGGCCGGACGTCAGCGTGTCGAGCCCGGCGACGCAGTGCATCAGCGTCGACTTGCCCGAGCCCGATGGGCCCATGATGGCCGTGAAGTGGCCGGCGGGGAACTCCACGGTGACGCCGTCGAGCGCCCGGACCTCCGTGTCGCCCTGGCCGTAGACCTTGGTGGCGTTCACCGCTCGGGCGACGGCGAGGGCCGCGGGGGCAGAAGGCGTTGTCACAGACGTCATGGGGCCAGAGGCTAGGGACAGCGCTCGATGATCTCATCAGCATTCCGGCTGATTCGGGTCAGCCTCGTGGATGACTGTGCTTCAGGGGCCGCCGGGTCGGACGAGCCCGCTCTCGTAGGCGAGCACGACCGCCTGCACCCGGTCGCGCAGGTGCAGCTTCATCAACACCCGTCCGACGTGGGTCTTCACGGTGGCCTCGCTGACGAACAGGCGAGCCGCGATCTCGGCGTTGGCGAGACCCTGCGCGACGAGGCCGAGCACCTCCGCCTCGCGCTCCGTGAGCTCGTCGAGGCCTGGTGGCGGCGTCGGCGTCGGATCTCGGTGCTGCGCGAACTCCTCGATCAGCCGGCGGGTCACCGACGGAGCGAGGAGCGCGTCACCGCCGGCCACGACGCGCACCGCGTGCGCGAGCTCGTCGGGTGGGGTGTCCTTCAACAGGAAGCCGCTCGCACCGGCGCGGAGCGCGGCGTACACGTGCTCGTCGAGGTCGAACGTGGTGAGCATCAGCACGCGCGCCTTTGGGGCATCGGCGGTGAGGCGAGCCGTGGCTTCGATGCCGTCGAGGTGCGGCATGCGCACGTCCATCAGCACCACGTCGGGATCCAGACGCCCGAACGCTTCCAACGCCTCGACGCCGTCCGCGGCCTCGCCCACCACCTCGAGGTCCGGCTCGGCGTCGAGGATCATGCGGAACCCCGTGCGCACGAGGATCTGGTCGTCGACGACGAGGACCCTGATCACACGGGCAGCCGCGCCGGGCTCAGGGGGAACCGGGCCATCACGCGGTAGCCGCCACCGGGCTGTGGTCCGGCCCGCAGCTCGCCGCCGAACAGCTCGACGCGCTCACGCATGCCGACGAGGCCGTGCCCGCCGTGCCCGTCGCCGTTCGGGACGCTGGCCGCACCGCGGCCGTCGTCGGTCACCTCGATCTGGAGCTCGTTCGCCTCGAAGCGCAGGACGACGTGCGCGGAGGCGGGTCCCGCGTGCTTGAGGGCGTTGGTCAGCGCCTCCTGCACGACGCGATAGGCGGAGAGGTCGATGCCTGCCGGCATCGGCAGCTCGTCGCCCTCGACGACGAGCTCCACCCGAAGCCCGGCCTCCCGGCAGCCGGCGACGAGCTCGCGCACGTCGCGCAACGTGGGCTGCGGTGCGCGGGTGCCCGTGCCGGGCTGGTCGTCGTCCCGCAGCACCCCCAGCAGCCGGCGCATCTCGTCGAGCGCCTGCCGTCCGGTCTCCTCGATCGACACGAGTGCGTCCGCCGCCTGATCGGGGTGGGCGTCGAGCACCCGCCGCGCCGCGCTGGCCTGCACGACCATCACGCTCACGCCGTGGGCCACGACATCGTGCAGCTCGCGGGCGATGCGAGCTCGCTCGTCGGACACCGCCTGCTGTGCTTCGGCCGCTCGCTCGCGTTGGGTCATCTCGGCGCGGCTCTCGAGGCTGGCGACGTACGCCCGCCGGGTGCGCAGGTTGTCGCCCAGGATCCACGCGGTGCCGAACGTGACGTAGTTGGCCACCCAGTCCACGAGGCCGGTGTTCGAGCTGGCGTTGGCCCAGATCACGATGGCGAGCGCCACCGCGGTGATGGCAGCCGAGATGCGGGCCGTGCGGCGGTTGCCGTGGGCCGCGGCCGAGTAGAGCGCCACCATCACCGGCAGGCCGCTGCCGCCGCCGTGGTAGCCGAGCACCTCGTACAGGACGGCGGCGGAGCCCGAGATGGTGAGCGTGACCAGCGGGGCCCGGCGCCGCCAGGCCAGCGCTCCGGCGGAGACGAGCGTGAGCCCCGCGGACACGACGCTGGGGTCGTGCCCGATGCGGCCCGTCGGGTTCGAGATCTCGGCGACGACGCAGATCGCCGCCAGCAGCGCTGCCAGCAGGACGTCGGCCGCCGTCGGGTGGACCTTCACCCACTGGACGGGGTGCCGAACGGAGGGCATGGCACCACCGTACGACCGAGCCGGGCTCGACGGCATCGTCCTCAAGTCGAACGTCACGTCCAACTCGAGGGTGAGTTGGGACCGCTCCCGGTACGATCCGCCACGTGGTGGTGGAGCGTTGATGCTGTGATCTGCCCTTCGTGCTCAGCGCCGATCGTGGAAGGCGCCCGCTTCTGCGCGGCGTGCGGTCACGCCATCCACCGCCGATCGGATGAGCGCCGGGTCGTCACCGTGCTGTTCGCGGACCTCGTGGGCTTCACCGCCCTGTCGGAGATGCTCGACCCCGAGCAGGTCAAGAACGTCGTCGACCGCTGCTTCGAGCTGCTGGTGGCCGACATCGTGGCCTTCGGCGGCCGGGTCGACAAGATCGTGGGCGACGCCATCCTCGCCCTCTTCGGTGCGCCGACAGCCCATGAGGACGACGCCGAGCGCGCCGTGCGGGCGGGCCTCCAGATGCAGCGGACGCTGGCCCACTGGTCCTCGACCGCGGGTGCCAACCAGCTGCAGATGCGGGTCGGGATCAACACCGGCGAGGTGCTGGTCGGCGCGCTGCGCGCCGGCGGCGACTACACCGCGATGGGCGACGTCGTGAACACGGCGCAGCGGCTGCAGACCACCGCGCAGCCCGGCCAGGTCGTCGTCGGGGCCACCACCCACGTGGCGACGCGGCAGGTCGTGTCCTACGCCGCGCTCGGGCTCGTCACCGCGAAGGGTCGTGAAGAGCCGGTGGACGCGTTCGTCGCGGAAGAGGCCTTGTTGCCTCCCGGCGCCCGACCGGGTCGGGGCGTCACCCCGCTCATCGGCCGCGAGCACGAGCTCGACCTGCTCGACCGCGCCATCGGCGCCACCGTGCGCCGCGGCCGCGCCCAGCTCTTGCTCGTCGTCGCCGAGGCCGGCATGGGCAAGACCCG
>JBEEGB010000326.1:0-2514 GCA_041166585.1 Acidimicrobiaceae bacterium | reverse complement strand
TCCCCGTACCCGTCAACGCGCAGATGCGGCCCGACGAGATCCGTCACGTCACCGACGACTCCGGTGCCTCCCTCGTGATCCGCCGCGCCTCGGAGGTCGACGGAGCCGACCCGCTGACCGAGGCGGTCAAGGCGGAGCAGACCGACGTCGCCGCGCTCTTCTACACGTCGGGCACCACCGGCAAGCCCAAGGGCGTCGAGCTCACGCACCGCTCGCTCGTGGGCCAGCTCGCGGCTGCGGGGGCCCTGCCCACCAACCTCGTCGTGCGCGGCGAGGCGGTCCTGTCGTTGCCGATCGCGCACATCATGGGCTTCATGGCCACGCTGGGCATGGCGTGCGCGGGGCTGCCCGTGTACTTCATCCCCAAGTTCCGCCCCACCGACGTGCTCGACGCGATCGAGTCACGGCACGCCAGCATCTTCATCGGGGTGCCCGCGATGTACCGGATGCTGCTCGAGGCCGGCGCCGAGGAGCGCGACCTGTCCTCCGTGCGCATGTGGGGTTCGGGCGCGGATGCCATGCCGTCGGAGCTGGCGGCGAAGTTCAAGACCATGGGGGCGACGGCGACGCTCCCGTTCGTCGGACCGGTCGGTGATGCGACCTTCTTCGAGGGCTACGGCATGGTCGAGATCGGCGGCGGCGCCGCCGCCAAGATCTCCCCGCCAGGCCTCGACATCGGTCTCGGCGAGTCGGTCGGCTTCCCGTTGCCCGGCTACAAATTCCGCGTCGTCGACGACGAAGGGGAGGACGTGCGCGCCGGCCAGGTCGGCGAGTTGCTGGTGAAGGGCCCCGGCGTGACGCGCGGCTACTGGGGTGATGCCGAGGCGACCGCGGCGACGTTCACGGAAGACGGCTGGCTGCGCACCGGCGACCTTGCTCGCAAGGGTGCGCTCGGCATGGTGCTCTTCGCCGGTCGCAAGAAGGACGTGATCAAGCACGGCGGCTACTCGGTCTATGCGCTGGAGATCGAGCAGATGCTCGAGGAGCACCCCGACGTACTCGAAGCCGCGGTGGTCGGCCTGCCCGACGAGCGCAAGGGCGAGGTCCCTGCGGCCGTGGTCCGCCTGGTCGCCGGCACCAGCCTCGACGAGGACGCCCTGCGGGCATGGGCCGCGGACAAGCTCGCTGACTACAAGGTGCCGCAGCGCTACGTCGCCGTCGACGACCTCCCACGCACCGGTACCCGCAAGGTCCAGAAGCGCGAGCTCCTCGACCTGTTCTAGCCGCCAGGTTCATTCTGGCGTGCGTTAGGGGGTCCATGTCCCCTTAGTGCACGCCAGAACGCATCAGTTCGGCGGTGGGGGGCTGCCGGTGATGATGATCGTCTCGGTGGTCGACGACACCGCGGTGGTGGTCGGCACCTCGGGGTGCAGGTTCACGAACAGGTTGCCGTCCTTGTCCACCCGCACCGGGTAGTGGAACAGGCCGGTGCCGTCGGCCGGGTAGCGGCGCCCCTTGCAGTCGGTGAAGTCATGCGTGTCGGCGTGCCACTGGATCTCGGTGGGGCAGTCGTTGACGGCGGCGTCGAAGGCGACCCAGCCCTTGAGAGGGTCGGGGTCGAGGTGCTGGAGGATGATCGGCCTGCCCCCGTTGGCGGGGTCCGGGAAGAGCAGCGGCTGCTGGGCGACGTCCTTGGCCCGGTCGACGGCCCGGCCGGCGGGGAACTCGGTGCTGCTGCTCCCGACCTGCACGTCCTTGCTGGTCGAGTTCACGAACAGGACCAACACGATCATGGCCACACCGAAGACCACGCCGGCGATGGCGATGATCGTGGCCCGTCGCGGATCTGATCGGGCCACGGGCATCCTCCTAGGATGCCCGCCGTGCAGCGCCCGTATCGAGTCGTCGTGGCCAAGCCCGGCCTCGATGGGCACGACCGCGGCATCAAGGTCATCGCCAGAGCGCTGCGCGACGCCGGCTTCGAGGTCATCTACACGGGGCTGTTCCAGACGCCGGAGCAGGTCGCCGAGACCGCGTTGCAGGAGGATGCCGACGCCGTCGGGCTGTCGATCCTCTCCGGCGCGCACATGACCTTGTTCCCACGGGTCGTCGAGCAGCTCCACAAGCGGGGCCTCGATGACGTGCTCGTCTTCGGCGGCGGGATCGTCCCCGCTCCCGACATCGTCAAGCTGAAGGAAGCCGGCGTGGCGGAGATCTTCACCCCGGGGGCCCCGATGGCCACCATCACCGATTGGCTCGAACAAGCCTTGGAGGCGCGCGCGTAGTGGATCTGTACGAGTACCAGGGCAAGCAGTTCTTTGCCTCCTACGGCATCCCGGTGTCGGCGGGCGACGCGGTCACGACCGTCGACGACGCCGTCGCCGTCGCCGAGCGCATCGGCTACCCCGTCGTCATCAAGGCGCAGGTCCAGGTGGGCGGGCGAGGCAAGGCCGGTGGCATCAAGCTGGCCCAGAACGCGGACGAGGTGCGGACCCATGCCTCCAACATCCTCGGCAAGGACATCAAGGGCCACACCGTCGAGATCGTGTGGGTCGAGCAGGCCTCCGACATCGC
>JBEEGB010000325.1:0-9717 GCA_041166585.1 Acidimicrobiaceae bacterium | reverse complement strand
CCAGCCCGCCGACGCCTGCTCCGAGGAGCACACCAGCACGCGTGGGGTCGACACCGATGTCTCCGGCCTGCTCGAGCGCCTCAGCTGCCGCGGCCAGCGCGATCTGGCTGAAGCGGTCGGTGCGCCGGGCCTCCTTCGGGCTGTCGAAGACGGTGTCGGGATCGAAGTCGTTGATGCGGCGCTCGCCCTCGGGTTGGGGTGCGAGCAGGCCAGCCCAGAACGCGTCGCGCCCGATGCCGCACGCGGCGAGGACGCCGACGCCGGTGACCGCGACGCGCCGCGCAGCTGGTGCTTGCTTCAAAGTTTCGCCGAGATGAGATCGAACGCTTGGCCGACCGTCGAGATGCCCTCGAGCTCGTCCTCGTCGACCGTGATGTCGAACTCCTCTTCCAAGTCCATCACCATCTGGACGAGATCGAGGCTGTCGGCATCGAGGTCGTCAGCGAAGCTGGCCTCGGGCGTGACGGCCTCGATGGGCTTGGAGAGGCTCTCGGCCGCGGTCTTGGCGAAGCGAGCGAAAAGCTCCTGGTTCATTCGGGTACTTCTCCTTGTTGGTTCGATCTGTCGAGAGGCTAGGCGCCCGTCGGGCCCAGCCGTCAGAAACCCATGCCGAGGCCGCCGTCGACCGGCAGCACCGCGCCGGTGATGAAGGCTGCATCCTCGGAGGCGAGGAACCGCACCGCAGCCGCCACCTCCGCAGGAGTGCCGAAGCGACCAGCGGGGACGGTGGCCTCCGCCTTCGCCCGCCACGCATCGTTGAGGCCGGTGGTCATGTCGGTGTCGATGGGACCTGGCGTCACGACGTTGGCCGTGATGTTGCGGGTGGCGTACTCGCGCGCGATCGATCGGGCGAGGCCGATGAGGCCCGCCTTCGACGCCGCGTAGTTGGCCTGCCCCGGGGACCCGATGTACGCGCCGACCGACGAGACGAACACGATGCGGCCCCAGCGCGCCTTCATCATCGGCGCGATCGCGCGGCGGGCCACGTGGAATGCGCCCGTGAGGTTCGCGTCGATCACCGCGTTCCAGTCGTCGTCCTTCATCCGAGCGAGGAGCGTGTCGCGCGTGACGCCGGCGTTCGACACGAGCACCTGGACCGGCCCGAGCTCCGCCTCGATCTTGCCGAACGCATCGTCGACGGCGGCGGCATCGGCGACGTCGCACGTGTAGCACGGCACCTCGTCGGTCGTCGTCGACCGCGACAGGACTGCGACGCGGTCGCCGCTCGCTGCGAACGCCTGCGCGCAGGCGAGGCCGATGCCGCGGGTGCCGCCTGTGACGAGCACGGTGCGCGGCTGGCGCTCGGTCACGGCGCGTCCCATCGCACGATGGCGCTCGCCCAGGTCATGCCGGCACCGAAGCCCATGAACAGCACCAGGTCGTCTGGCTTCAGCCTTCCCGCGTCAGCGGCCTCCGCCAAGGCCATCGGGATCGATGCGGACGAGGTGTTGCCGGTGCGGTCGAGGTTGACGGCGGTGCGCTCGATCGAAAAGCCCAGCTTCGCGTTGACCGCGTCGATGATCCGGACGTTGGCCTGGTGGGGGACCACGAGCGCGATGTCATCAGCGTCGACCCCGGCCGAGGCCATCACCCGACCGGCGGAGTCGACGACGGCGCGGATCGCCTGGCGGAAGACCTCCTTGCCCTCCATCTGCAGGAACCCACCGACGTCCGCGTCGAGGATCGACCGGAGCGCGCCGTTCGAGCCGAGGTCCCAGGCAAGCAGGTTGTCCGACGGCGCGTCGACGGCCTCGAGCACGAACGCGCCCGCTCCGTCACCGAACAGCACCGCGGTGCTGCGATCGTCCCAGTCGATGATGCGCGACATCGTCTCCGCGCCGATCACGAGGACACGGTCGACCCCGCCCGTGACGAACTGGTGAGCGGCGACGAGCGCGTACACGAAGCTCGAGCACGCGGCGTTGACGTCGAAGCCGCCGCAGCTGAGCCCGAGCTGGTGCTGGACCGTGGCCGACGAGGCCGGGATGGTCTGGTCGGGCGTCGAGGTGGCGAGCACCAGCAGACCGATGGACGCCGGATCGACGCCAGCCCGATCGAGCGCGGCGCGGCCGGCCGCGACGGCCAGCCCGGACGTGGTCCCGCCGATTCGACGCTCGCGGATGCCGCTGCGCTCGACGATCCACTCGTCGCTCGTGTCGAGCATCGCCTCGAGGTCGGCGTTGGTGACGACCTTGTCGGGCAGGGCTGTGCCCCAGCCCGCGATCCGCGACGTCCTCACGCGGTGCGCAACCAGGCGATGGGCTGGCGGGAGAGAACCCGCTCGCCCAAGTGAGCCAGCACGCCTTCGATGCGGCCCGCGAACGGCGAGCGCACCTCGGCGCCGGCCACGGTCCCCAGCAGCTCGCCGGCCTCGATCGAGCGACCGGCGTCGAGGTCAGCGGCGGGCTCGAAGAGACCAGCGGCGGGGGAGACCACGACGCGCTCCGTCATGAAGAGGTGCTCACCTTCGTGGTGGACCGCACCCGCATCGCCAGCCAGGCGCTCGAGCAGCGTGTCGAGCGCGTCCGGATCACCGATGGCGAGGCCCTTGACCCGATCCACCGTTCGCTTGACGGTGCCAGTGAGCACCGCGCCCGGGCCGAGCTCGACGACCGTGAGCACGCCCATGTCGGCCAACGCGTGGAGGCTCTGTCGCCACCGCACGGGGCTGCACAGCTGGGCGGTGAGGAGACCGGCCCAGTCCTCGACGTCGTCGTGGGAGATGGCGTCGACGTTGGCGATCACCGGCACCTCGAGCCCGCGCAGCTCGACCTCGCCCAGCGCCTTGCGCAGACGCTCGCGGGCCGGGGCCATGTAGGGCGTGTGGAACGCGCCGCTCACCTTGATGGGCAGCACCTTGCTCGCGCCCAGCTCCTTGGCGATCTCGCTCGCGCTGGCGATGGCGCCGGGGTCGCCGGCCACCACGACGTTGCCCGGGGCGTTGAAGTTCGCGGGCCACACGTCGGCGGCGGCGCGCATGCAGGCGATCTCGACCTTGTCGTCGTCGAGGCCGAGGACGGCGGCCATCGTCCCGGCCCGCTCCTCGGCCGCCACCTGCATCGCCTCGCCGCGCTCGGTGACGAGCCGGACGCCGTCGGCGAACTGCAGGGCTCCGGCCGCGGTGAGCGCCGTGTACTCGCCGAGGCTGTGACCGGCGACGACCATCGGCTCGACGCCCAGCCGCTCGACGGCGTCGAGGACGACGAGGCTGAGCACGTACGTGGCCAGCTGGGCGTTGCGGGTCTGCGTCAGCTCGCCGGCGTCTGCCTCCAGGAGCAGGTGCGCGACATCGCGTCCCGCGGCCTCGGATGCCTCATCCACCAGCTCCCACGACTCGTGGTCGACCCAGGCGCGCCCCATGCCGGGCTTCTGGGAGCCCTGCCCTGGAAACGTGAACGCGATCGTCATGCCTGCTGCGGCTCCCGTAGTCAACTGCGTCAACATCCGACCCACCGTTACCCAAAAAGGTTTCAGTTGTGTCGCGGAAACATGAAGCCCGGTTACCGCTCGGTAGGTCCAGTCCGCAGCTTTGCCTCGTTCGCGGCGAACCGGCGACTGCGATAGGCGAACAGCCCACCGATGGCACCACCGAGCACGGCGAAGCGTCGCAGCCATCGTCGGCGAAGCACACCCATGGGCCCAGATTACGCTCCGACCCGAGCCCCGGTACTCCAACGGCAGAGAGGGCGGCCTCAAACACCGCACAGTGAGGGTTCGAATCCCTCCCGGGGCACCGAGTCAGCGGCGGCGGACGGCTCGTGGGTTGGTCATGTCGTCGAAGGCCTGCTGCATGGCGTCGGGGCGATCCTGCTGGAGCAGCGCGAGCTCGTTGCCGCTGGGGTCGCGCAGCACGACGCACGGTCCGTCCGGCACACCCACCGCGGTCGCGGTCTCCCACCAGCCCGTTGCCTGCAGCCACTCGACCGAGGCGGACAGGGACCGCACCGACCAGATGGGCAGGCAGCTCGGCACGGGACGGTGGTCCGCGAGCAGGACGAGCGGTCCGGTCCCGACGCCGATCCGCACCGCCGCGACGTCGGCGCCGAACGCGTTGAAGCGCCACAGCAGGTCGCCGCCCATCGCCTCGTCGTACCAAGCGAGGTCAGCGGTGACGTCGGATGATCCGATGTAGAGGTACACGAGCGTGCCGAGCGGGAACGGGTCGGCGCTCACCGCAGGAGCGTACGGCTGTGCGGCACTAGTTCACGAGCAGCGGGCCGGTGCAGCGCATGTCGATGGCGCCGACATCGGCACCCCCGATCTCGAGGCCGAAGCTCGAGCCGATGAACGGGATCGCCGACGATGCGACGGCAGGCGCGATCCCCGCGCTCACGCCCGTGTTCATCACGTTGACGAGGTCGGTCTTGAGAAACGACCCACCGAGCAGCGTGCTGTTGATCGACGTGGCGCCGAGCGCGCCCGAGAGGTTGAGCGCGCCCCCACCGATGCGCTGCGTCGTCCCCGTGCCGATCGACGGCAGGAACCCGGCTGGGTAGGCAAACGTGCCGGTGCCGGGGGTCGAGGTGACCGCGACCGTCGCGTTCGACACCGTGGTCGACAAGACGTTCGTTGTTCCGAGGATCGGCACCGTGGTCGCAAGGGTGAGCGTCTCGCTCGCGGTTGCGGCCACCGGTGACGCTGTCACGTTGATCATCGCGGCCGGAGTGACGCCACCGGTGTTGTTCGGGCAGGCGATCTGGATCGGCGTCCCGGTGGCACTGCCCGCCGTCGTGTCGACGGTGACCGAGCCGGTGATGCGGCTCGCAGGGACGGGTCCGATGGCGCCGACCGGGTTGTCGACTCCTGTCGTGATCACGAGGTGCACCTGTGATGTCGTGGTGGCCTCATCGATGCGGGCGCCGAGCACCACCCGCGGGCCCTCGATGACGGACAGCGAGATCGTCGTCGTCGTGAGGCCGGCGATGTTGAGCGTGAGGGCGGGCACCGAGATCGCATTCGAGCCGTTGATCAGGAACGCGGCGCCTTGGACGATGTTCAGCACGTTCATGCCGACGTCGGCCGCGCTCGTCCGTCCCTGGCTGCCGGTCACCGAGAACTGTCCACCTCGGCCGATGACACCGCTGCCTGCGAGCGTCGTGTTCGAGCCGACGGTGGCTGCCATCGCGTTGAGCGCGTTCACCGCGCCGACGGTTCCTCCGTTTGCGGACAGCGCGCGCGCCGAGGCCAGGAAGAACTGACGGGCGTTGACCGTCCCGACGAAGAAGTCGTTCGGAGACGCCAGCCCCATCTGGGTCGTGATCTGGCGCAGCGTCACCGAACCGTTCGCGAGCCCTTGGTAGCTCACGGCGTCGAGCGAGAGGCCGCCGCCGCCTCCCAGCGCGCGGCCGAGCACCGCGTTCAACAGGTTCGTCCGCTCTGGCGTGAAGCTCGCGCTCGCGAGGAACGACCCGATCTGGTAGTCGAGGGCGGCAGCCCCGAGGGGGCAATCGCCCGGCGCGCACGGCGGCGCAGGCGCGTTGCCGAGCGCGGTGGCGAACCGGTTCGCGTTGCCGCCGCCGGGCGCGAAGTAGTAGTCGACGTGGTCGAACGCCGTGACCTTCACGGCGTTCGGGATGCTCGCGCCGAAGTCGCGCACGAACTGACGGCTCGAGGTGACGTGTCCGAGCTGCACGTCGAGCGAGCGCGTGCCGCTGATCGGGAAGTCGTTGCGGTCCGTGCTGAGCTGCTGCTGCCCGACCCACGTCGGATCGGCCTCGATCGCGTCGACCGTGCGGCCGTCCACGTGTCGCGCGAGGTCCAACGCGACCACGTCGGCGACCGACTGCAGGTCGCGCCGGCGCAGCATCAGGCGTCCGAGGTCCACCGTGAACGCCGTCATCACGATCAGGAACCCGAGGCTCAGGACGACGACCGGCAGGACGGCTCCGCGTTCGCCGTCGGCGTTGCTGCGCCTCACGTGTTGACCTCCGCGACCGCCTTGGCGTTGATCGTCTGCGGGAGCGCGCCGGCGACCACCGGGATGTCAGGGAGCAACGGGTGGTGCTCGTAGTCGTAGGTGAGCGCGACGGTCACGCAGTTCTTGGACGGTGCGTTCGGGCAGGCGCCGACGGTGACAAGGCACGTGAGGCCCTCGGAGCCGCACGTCTTTCCGAACCCGGTGACGGCCTGCTCGGCCGCAGCCGTCGCATCGCCGGTCGCCGTCACCGAGCTCGCGGCTACGGCGCCGGCGCGAGCGCCTTCGGTTGCTGCTTGCACGAGGTTCTGCCGGAAGGCCATCAGGTAGCCGAAGACCATGATCCCCATGAGGAGCAGCACGAGGACGACGCCGACCATCGCCATCTCCACGATCGCGGCACCCTCGTCGCCCTTGCCGCGCCGCCCCCGCATGACTCGGTTCTGTTCCATCACCCGTCCGCTCGTGAAGTGTGTCCCGATATGGCAGGGATTGCCCCACGAGGAGTATCGGCAGATCGATTCCCACGGACCATGGCCCGACCGAGCCATTTACGTCTAGCCCGATCTGACTAGTCAGTCTCGTTCCAGCAGGGCGGCGATCGCCGCGACGTCGAGGTCTGCTTCGATCGCCTCGATCGGTTGCGGGAGCGCAAGCGACCAGTTGGGTCGCTCGGTGGTGGTGCCTGGCACGTTGGGCCGCTCCTCGACCGCCAACGCGTCATCGAGCGTCGCGCTGACGATGACCGATGGCGCCTCGGCCAGACGGGCATGCGTGCGGCGCACCACCTCACGCAGGGGTGTCGCCGGATCATCGGTGCCGGCCAGCGCCACGAGCCGGTCGCGCATCGCCGGCCCGTCCGTGCCCGACCACACCCCCGCGATGGTCGGGAGGTCGTGGGTGGTCACCGACGCCAGAGACTGCTTCGGGTACCGGGCGGGCGGTCGCTCCTCGAACCATGCGACCCGGTACGACAGCACGCCACGGCGGGCCAGCTCCTCGCGCACCTCGTCCTCCACCGTGCCCAGGTCCTCGCCGACGATCACTGCGCCGGCTCGAGCGCTCTCGAGCGCAACGATGTCGAGCAGCTCCGTGCCCGGGTACCGGACGTAGCCGCCCTCGGTCGGACCGGCTCCATCGGGAAGCCAGTAGAGGCGAAACAGGCCCATCACGTGGTCGATGCGCAGCGCGCCGCAGTGGCGCAGGGCGGCGCGGACCGTGAGGGCCCATGGCGCGTAGCCGAGCGCACGAAGCTTCCAAGGGACGAACGGCGGCAGGCCCCAGTCCTGGCCGTCGGGGTTGAACTCGTCCGGTGGCGCGCCGACGCGGACACCGGGAGCGAACACGTCCTGCCACACCCAGCCGTCGGCGCCGTCCGGGTCGACGCCGACCGCGAGGTCACCGAGCACGGCGAGCTCGGCGCCGGCCCGAGCCAGCTGCTCGTCGAGCAGCCATTGCAGCCAGGCGTGGAACCTGGCCCTGAGGGCTCGGTCCGCCATGAACCGCTCGACCGCCAGGCTGTCGGGCCGGCGGTGCTCGCTGGGCCAGCTCCGCCAACCGATCCCGTGATGCTCGGCGAGGACGTTGAACGTCGCGTACTGCTGCAGGCTGTGGCCCTGCTCGGCGACGTAGGCGTCGAACCGCGAGTCGCCACCGAAGTCGGCCCACAGGCGCTCGAGCGCACGCAGCTTCACGGCGTGGACGCGGTCCCGATCGATGATGCGCGTGTCGTTGAGGCTGCGTCCCGCCTCGGCCGCCGCGGCCAGCTCGGGGTCGGCAGGGTCCCAGCCCGGGACGTCCTCGAGCCGGAGGTAGAGCGGGTTGCGGTAGCGCCGGCTGCTCGGGAAGTAGGGGCTCGGCTCCTGGCGCTCGAGCGGCAGGGCGGCATGCATCGGGTTGACGCCGATGAAGCCGGCTCCGAGCTCGCGCGACCAGGTGGCCAGACGGCGCAGGTCGCCGAGGTCACCGATCCCCCAGCTGTGGCGCGACCGGGCGGAGTACAGCTGCACCGTCCAGGCCCACGTCCTGAGCTCCTCCGGCAGGTGGCAGCGATCGGGGACGACGATCAGCCTCGTGGTGGGCCCGCCGTCGTCGGGGTGCAGGTCGTGGTAGCCGAGCGGCAGGTCGGGGGGCAGGGCGTCGCGCGCGTGGAGGACGGTGCCGTCCTCGAGGTCGAGCTCGGCCGGGCGTTGGATCGGCGGTCCACTGCCGTGGCGCACGAACCACACCGGCCGCGCCCGAGGCGGCGGGTCGGCCAGGTCGGCAAGGCCTCCTTGCGCCACCCGCAAGGCCCGGCGCGTGCGGTCGCTCGTGTCGTGCCACTGGCCGTGGACGTCGTGATAGCCGTCGTCGATGCCCCATGCGTCCGCCATGAGGAGATCCCTTACCCGTCGATCCCGGGGCCCTTACCCCGGTGTGCGGTGACGAACTCGGTCAAGGCCGCAGTGTCGACGGCCGAGCAGGTGCGCTTGAACACCCAGGCCGTGGCGACGACCTTGTCGGGAAGGTCAGGGTTCGGAGCGACGATCACCTTGTCGCCGGCCACGCTCTCGAGGCGCTGCACGTCAGCGGCGCTGAGGTCGCGGTACTGCACGAGCACCGAACCTCCTTCGAGCGCGCCCACCTGCGTCGGCTTGTCGAGGACGTCGGTGCGAACCCCGGTGATAGCGGCGCCGGGGACGTGAGGTCCCGAGGTGGGCGGGTTGGTGAGGTACGTGGGCGCCCGGCCCCCGGGCAGGACGTGCTGCAGCGAGTTCGGGTCGAACGCCT
Source organism: Acidimicrobiaceae bacterium (assembly GCA_041166585.1). Classification (GTDB taxonomy): domain Bacteria; phylum Actinomycetota; class Acidimicrobiia; order Acidimicrobiales; family JACDCH01; genus JBEEGB01. Next base: position 1,034 of record JBEEGB010000325.1, on the reverse strand, counting down.
CCCGCACCTCCGGCCCACATGCGCCGCTGGCCTTGGATCCTCCGCCGCCACAGCCGGTGACGGCGCTGACGAGCGCAAGAACCAGGAGGAGGTGTCTCATGACCGACAGATGCTCGCGGCGCGGCGAGGGAAGCGCCAGCGACGAGCCGCACGTCGAGCCGAGGGCGCCGCGCGCGCGACCGAAGGGAGCTGCGGAAGCAACCGAGCGAGACCAGCAGCGCGGCTACGCTCCCCTCATGTCCAAGCGGCTGCTCGAGCGACGGCTGGCCGACGTGGCCGAACGCCTCAAGCAGCTGCGCGCCGAGCTGACGGTGACCGCGGAGCAGCTCACGTCCCTCGAAGACGACGCGGCTGATGCCCGCTTGCGGGCCCTCGTGTCCGAGACCCCCCTTGCCGAGCGCGAGCACCACGAGGCGCAGCGCCATGCCGACGCGATGTTGCGCCACCGAGCCGAGGTGCAGTCCTCGATCGAGCAGCTCGAACGTCGTCAGGACGAGCTCCTCGATCGCCTCGTCGCCGAGATCAGCTAGTTCCGCTCCCCGCGGAGCCGACCCCCTGGAGAGCAACGGTGCCCATCCGTGTCGTGATCGCTGAAGACGAGGCCATCATCCGCCTCGACCTCAAGGAGACCCTCGAGGAGGAGGGCTACGAGGTCGTGGGCCAGACCGGTCGTGGTGACGAAGCGGTGCAGCTCGTGCACGACCTGAAACCCGACCTCGCCATCCTCGACGTGAAGATGCCCGGGATGGACGGTCTCGAAGCGGCCAGCCAGATCAGCGCCGACAAGCAGGCTGCCGTGCTCATCCTCACCGCGTTCAGCCAGCGCGACCTGATCGAGAAGGCCCGCGACGCGGGCGCGCTCGCGTACCTCGTGAAGCCGTTCCAGAAGAGCGAGCTGATCCCCGCCGTCGAGGTCGCGCTCGGCCGCTTTCAAGAGATGAAGGCGTTGCAGGACCAGAACCTGTCGCTCGCCGAGCAGCTCGAGACGCGCAAGCTCGTCGATCGGGCGAAGGGCATCCTGATGGACAAGCACG
>JBEEGB010000324.1:0-8317 GCA_041166585.1 Acidimicrobiaceae bacterium | reverse complement strand
TGTACGAGCGCTACGGGGAGTGGGTCAGCGGGCTCGCGCGGGGTGACCTCGGCTGCTACTACGGCACGTCCGGGTACACGACGGCCAAGTCCTGTCCCGACAAGGTGGCCGACCGGGTGAAGGACGCGCTCCCTGTCTCTTTGCAGCTGATGTTCTACGCACAGGTCCTCGCGCTCATCATCGCGATACCGCTCGGGGTGGCCACCGCGTACCGTGCCGGGACGCTGTTCGACAAGAGCATCAACACGGCCGCGTTCGCGCTGCTGGCCATACCGAACTTCGTCCTTGCGCTCGTGCTCGCCTACTACGTCGGGACGAAGGCGGGGTGGGTCGATCCGACCGGCTACGTCGACTTCGGGCAGAGCCCTGTTGACCACTTCAAGCAGCTGGCCCTGCCCACCATCAGCCTCGCCGTGGGACAGGTCGCGGTCTACATGCGGCTGCTGCGCAGCGACATGATCGCCACGCTGCAGGAGGACTTCGTGACGATGGCTCGGGCCAAGGGCCTGAGCCCGGCACGGATCTTGTGGCGCCACGCGCTGCGGCCGTCGAGCCTCACGCTGCTCACCGTGGCAGGCCTGAACGTGGGCACGCTCATCGGTGGCGCCGTGGTGATCGAGAACATCTTCGTCATCCACGGCATGGGCTTCCTGATCGCCGACGCCATCTTCAGGCGCCAGTACGTCGCCCTGCAGAGCTACGTCGCGATCCTGGCGCTCGGCTACGTCGCGGTGAACTTCCTCGTCGACATCCTGTACGCCATCCTCGACCCTCGGATACTCCATGCCCGAGCCATCGCCTGAACCGCGCGAGGTCGCCGAGACCGTGCCGGCGGGCGTCCAGCCCCTGGTGCTCGACCCCGCCACCCCGAACGCGCCCGTCGTGGTCGAGCGCGCCGCGACGAAGCGGCTCGGGATCGTGGGCTGGCTCGCCATCGCCTGGATCGCGGCCATCGTCCTCAGTGCCTTGTTCGCGCCCCTCCTCCCCATCCCGAAGCCCGACCAGAAGTTCATCGTCTTGGCCGGCGACGGCCCGAGCTTCGCTCACCCGTTCGGCCTCGACAGCATCGGCCAGGACATGTTCGCCCGGGTCATCTACGGGGCGCGCGCCTCCCTGCTCATCTCGGTGGCGTCGGTGCTCTTCGGGCTGATCGGTGGCAGCGTGCTCGGCCTCATCGCCGGCTACTACCGCGGCAAGATCGACACCGTCTTCAGCTACGTGTTCAACACCTTCCTCGCCATCCCCCAGCTCGTGCTGGCGTTGGCGATCGTGGCCGTGTTCGCGAGCGAGCCCACGGTCACCGTCGGCAAGCGCGAGTTCTGGCTGGTCATCTCGATCGGGATCGTGTCGATCCCGATCATCGGGCGCATCACCCGGGCCAGCACGCTGGCGTGGTCGCAACGCGAGTTCGTGCTCGCCGCCCGGAGCATGGGGGCCAAGAACCGGCGCATCATCGTCCGCGACGTGCTCCCCAACGTGCTGCCGGCCATGTTCTCGATCGCGCTCCTCGCCATCGCGGTGGTGATCGTCCTCGAGGGCGGCCTCAGCATCCTCGGGGTCGGCGTCCCGACGTCCACGCCTTCGTGGGGCAACCTCGTGGCCACCGGCCGCAACGAGCTCACGAAGATCGTGGGCTCGGCACCACAAGTCATCTTCGCCCCCTCCATCGCGATCTTCTCCACGGTGCTGTCGCTCAACTACCTCGGTGACGTCGTCCGGGCCCGCTTCGACGTGCGTGAGTCCGCGCTCTGATGCTCGGACGGCGCAAGCAGGTCAACCGAACCATCTCGGCGCAGCCCGAAGTCGGGCGGCTGCTCGAGGTCACGGACCTGCACACCTCGTTCAAGACCCCACGCGGGCTCGCCCGCGCGGTGAACGGCGTGTCGTTCGTGCTCGACCGGGGGAAGACCCTCGGCATCGTCGGCGAGTCCGGTTCGGGCAAGTCGGTGCTGTCGCGGTCCATCATGGGCCTGCTCCCGAAGCACAACGTCGTGCGAGAGGGCAGCGTCCGCTACAAGGGCGAAGAGATCTCGACGCTGTCGAACAGCTCGATGCGCCAGCTCTGGGGCACCGAGATGGCCATGGTGTTCCAGGATCCGATGACATCGCTCAACCCGGTGGTCAAGGTCGGGCGCCAGATCACCGAGTCCCTGCACTACCACCTCGACATGGAGCGCGAAGAGGCGAACGCCACGGCGCTGGCCCTCCTGAAGTCGGTCGGCATCCCCGAGGCAGAGCGGCGGCTCAACGAGTACCCCCACCAGCTCTCCGGCGGCATGCGCCAGCGCATCGTGATCGCGATCGCCCTCGCCTGCGGTCCCCGGCTGCTGTTCGCGGACGAGCCGACGACGGCCCTCGACGTGACGGTCCAGGCCCAGATCCTGAACCTGCTCCAACAGCAGCAGCGCGAGCGCGACATGGCGATGATCCTCGTGACGCACGACCTCGGTGTCGTCGCGGGGCGCGCCGACGAGATCGCCGTGATGTACGCGGGCCAGGTGGTCGAGCACGCGCCCGCGCGCCTGCTCTTCGCGCAGATGCGCATGCCGTACACGGAGGGCTTGCTGAAGTCGATCCCCAAGCTCGACCAACCGAGCCACAGCCGACTCCAGGTCATCGGGGGCCGGCCGCCGGACCTCGTCACCCCTCCACCGGGGTGCAAGTTCGCGCCGCGCTGCCCGTACGCGCAGGACCGGTGCAGGGTGGAGGAGCCGCCGCTCGTCGAAGCGGAGACGCCCGGGCACTACTACAAGTGCTGGTACCCCGTGGGCACGCCGGAAGGTCAAGCAGCCCTGGAGAAGAACCTCTCCGCCGGTCTGCCCCAAGCGTTGGCGGCCGTCGCGGGTGACCCCGTGGCCGCCGAGAAGGTCGAGATCGAAGCGGGATGAGGATCACGTAGATGGCTGGATCAGGGACCGCCCACCTTCGTCCCCGCGAGGACGTGCTGCTTCGCGTCGAGGACCTCGTCGTCGAGTTCCCCGCGGGTCGGAACCACCGCGTGCACGCCGTGTCCGGGATCAGCCTCGACCTGGTCGAGGGCGAGACCCTCGGCCTCGTCGGCGAGTCCGGGTGCGGGAAGTCGACCACGGGACGAGCGATCATGCAGCTGCCCCGACCCACGTCGGGCAAGGTCCTGTTCAAGGACCAGGACCTCACCGCGCTGTCGAGCGAGGCGCTGCGCAGGATGCGCCCCGAGCTCCAGCTGATCTTCCAAGACCCGATCTCCTCCCTCAACCCGCGCCGCCGCGTCGGCGACATCGTCCGCGAGCCGCTCGAGATCTGGGGGCGCGGCGATGCCGCGTCACGGACGGCAGCGGTCGACGAGGTGCTCAACGCCGTCGGCCTCGATCCGAGCATCACGAAGGAGAAGCGGCCTCACCAGTTCTCGGGCGGTCAGTGCCAGCGCATCTGCATCGCGCGCGCGCTCGTCCTCGACCCCAAGGTCATCATCTGCGACGAGCCGGTCTCGGCCCTCGACGTGTCGGTGCAGGCCCAGATCCTCAACCTGCTCGAGGACATGAAGGCCCGCTACGGCCTCACGCTCATCTTCATCGCCCACGACCTCGCCGTCGTGAAGAACGTGAGCGACCGCGTGGTGGTGATGTACCTCGGCAAGCTGTGCGAGGTCGCCCCTCCCGACGCGCTCTACATCCGTCCTGCCCACCCGTACACCGCGGCCCTGCTCTCCTCGATCCCGGTCCCCGACCCCTCCGCCACCACGAACGTTCCCACGACCCTCGCCGGCGACCTCCCCTCGCCTCTCGCTCCCCCGTCGGGCTGTCGCTTCCGCACCCGTTGCCCGAGGGCCGATGAACGCTGCGCGCAAGAGGAGCCGATCCTGCGCCCCGTGCTCGGAAGCCCGGACCACTTCGTCGCATGCCACTTCCCGCTCATCGAAGCCGCAGAGGTGCCGGTGGGCTCACCGGCGTCGGCAGGGGTCCCGATCACCAACAGCTGAACCGCGCGCACGCGCCACGAGAGGGGTCACGTGCAGCAACCAGAGAGGGGACGTACCCGCCTCGACCCCGAGGTGCGCCGAGGACTGATCATCGACGCGGCCGCGTCGGTGTTCGCGGGCCGCGACCCTGCGGAGGTGACGTTCGAGGAGATCGCCGAGGCCGCGAGCGTGTCGAGGGCGCTCGTCTACAACTACTTCGGCGACCGCGGCGGCTTGCTGGCCGCGGTGTACCTCCGCAGCTTCGAGAACCTGAACGCGCAGCTCCGAGCATCGATCGACCGACGCCTCACGCCGGTCGATCGGGTGCGGGCGACGGTCCGCGTCTACCTGCTCTTCGCGAGGGACAACCCTGCCGGCTGGCGGTTGCTGCAGATGGCGGGCGCCATGGACCACCCGGCCGTGGTCGAGGCCCGGCGCCAGCAGATGGATGACCTGGCGCGCGGGCTGGGTGGCACCACCGAGGCCCGCTGCGTGGCGTGCGGGATCGTGGGCCTGCTCGAGTCGGCAACGCTCGACTGGCTCCACGGGCTCGATGTCGACGTGGACGTCGAGCGGCTGGCCGACATCCTGTTCGACCTCGTGTGGACCGGCCTGTCGAGCCTCGCGACGTACGGCATCGCGATCACTCCGGACAGACGCGACCGCAGGTCCGCGACCGCCAGCCCCTAGCTCGGGACAGGTTGCACGACTCGCCAGCAGTACCAGGCGGCAAGGCTGCGCCACGGCCGGAACCGGTCGCCGAGCGGTAGGAGCTCTTTCGCGGTGGGCATCGTGGCGAGCCCGTAGGCACGGCCGTATCCCGCCCGCACGCCGAGATCACCGACCGGCCACACGTCGAGGCGATGCAACGTGAACATCAGGAACATCTCCGCCGTCCACCGGCCGATGCCGCGGACCGTGATCAGCTGCTCGATCACCGCCTCGTCGTCGAGGCGCCCGATGCGGTCGAGGCGGACGGCACCGCTCGCGACCTTCGCCGAGAGGTCGAGCACCGACGCGACCTTGGCGTTCGAGAACCCCGCGGCGCGCACGGGCCCGGCGCCGAGCGCGAGCACCGCCTCCGGCGTGAACGGACCATCGACCAAGCGCCGTACCCGGCCCCAGATCGCCTCGGCCGCCTTCCCCGCGAGCTGCTGGTAGCAGATCGACTCGGCCAGCAGCTCGAAGCGGCTGCGACCCCTCCGCCGGCTGAACAGCTCGCGCGGAGGGCCGTGCTCGGCGATGAGCGCCTCCATCACCGGGTCGAGCGCGGCGAGCTCGTCGAGTCCCTCCAACGCCTCAGCCCTTGGCCGCGCGGAGCGACGCCACCGCGGCAGCGCCCGCGACGTGCATCGGTTCGGTGCTCCTCAACGACCGGCAGAACAGAAACGCGCCCTCGAGGAGGCAGAGCATCGTGAGGGCGACCTCGCGGGCGGTGGTGCGGGCGATGCCGTCCATGACGAAGTACTCGGTCGCGGCGTCGATCCACGTGGTGAACGCGTCCGCCGTCGCCTGACGAAGCGGCTCGCTGGTGCTGGCGACCTCGAGGGCGACGGTGGCGATCGGGCAGGCGTCGGCGTAGTCGGTCTCGCGCAGGTGCTCCGCGGCCCCCGTGAAGAAGGCCGCGACCCCGGACACGACATCCGGCGAGGCCGCGGCGATGGTGATGAACAGCTCGAGGTAGAGCCGACCGGACCGGCGGATGACCTCGGTGCCGAGCTGCTCCTTGCCACCGGGGAAGAAGTGGTAGATCGACCCGAACGGCGCGCTGGCCTCGGCCACGATCTGCTTGAGACCGGTGCCGGTGTAGCCCTGGCGCCGGAACAGCTCCGCGGTGGCGTCCATGATCCGGTCTTTTGTCGGGTTTGGCATGACTGGCTACGGTAGCCGCTAGAGCGATCTATCTAGAGCACGGCATGGAGGAGCGCGCATGGACGTCCGCACGACCCGCACGACCGACGCACCGGCGGAGCGGCGACTGCTCATGGCCGGCTACCTGTTCATGTTCGGGTCGACGATCCACATCCTCGACCACCTGCGCCGCGGGCAGGGAAGCGTCACGGAGCAGCTCTACTGGGCCGGCAACTTCGCGCTCGTCGTGCAGGTGGTGGTGATCACGCTCGTGCTCACCCGCCATCGCGTCGCGCCGATCGCGGCCGCGGCCGCAGGGTTCCCGCTCGCCATCGGCTTCGCCGCGGCGCACTGGCTGCCGAAGTGGAGCTCGTTGAGCGACTCGTTCGTGGACGACGGCGCCAGCGCGTTCTCGTACGTCGCGTCCCTGTTGGAGATCACCGGGGCACTCGCCGTCGGGCTCGCGGGCCTCTCGATCATCCGCGCCAGAGGGCTTGCGTCGATGTCGCTGTCGGGCTCCTAGCTCAGCGCGACGCCGAGCACGAGCGCGGCTCCCGTGGCCGCGAGGACACGTCGCGCCGCGGGTGACACCGGGTCGCAGCGGACGTCGAGGCCGCGCCTGCGGGCTCGCACCAGCACGGCGACGGCGTCAGCACTGAGGTCGTCGGCGTTGCCGAGGTCGATGACCACGCCGGACCAGCCATCGTCGGCGAGGGCCTCGAGCACGATGGTGAGCTGCGCCGCCTGCTCTGCATCGATGTCGCCGGACAGCTCGATGACCCGTAGGTCACTCCAGCCTCCGGGTTCGATCGCGAGCGCCATGCGCTGTCGTTACCCCCCGAGCGCGATGCTGAGCCGCGCGATGAGTTCTGGCTGCGCAAGCCGTCTCATGGCCGACAGCATCTGAGCCCTGAGCTTCCGAGACCTCTCGTCAGGAGAACGCCATGCCATTGCGCGACACCGCCCCCACCGGGGCCCCCTGTTGGATCGACCTCTTCACCTCCGATCCGGACGCGGCCCAATCGTTCTACGGGCAGCTGTTCGGCTGGAAGGCGGAGACCGCCGGCGAGGAGTACGGCGGCTACATCAACTTCTCGAAGGACGGGGTCGCCGTCGCCGGTGGCATGAGGAACGACGGTTCGTCGGGGATGCCCGATGCCTGGTCGGTGCACCTCGCCACCGACGACGCGCAGGCGACCGCCGACGCGGCCGCCGCCCACGGCGGGCAGGTGCTGCTCGCCCCCATGGCGGTCGGGGAGCTCGGCACGATGCTGCTGCTGGCCGACGCCGGCCACGCGGCGATCGGCGCATGGCAGCCCGGGCTCCACAAGGGCTTCGGCATCCTCGGCGAGCCCGGCACGCCGAACTGGTTCGAGCTGCACACCCGCGACCACGCCGCGTCGGTCAAGTTCTACGAGACCGTCTTCGGCTGGGACGCCCACGCCATGAGCGACACGCCCGAGTTCCGCTACACGACCCTCGGCGAAGGCGAGACCGCGCTCGCCGGCATCATGGACGCCACGAGCTTCCTTCCCGAGGGCGTGCCCGCCAACTGGCAGATCTACTTCGGCGTCGAGAACACCGACGCGGCCCTGGCCCAGATCGTCGAGCTCGGCGGAGCGGTCGTCCTGCCGGCCGAGGACACCCCGTTCGGTCGATTGGCGGCGGCGTCAGATCCGACGGGCGCGCTCTTCAAGCTGGTCACGCCTCCCTAGACCGGAGGCGGTCAGCTCAGCCCGAGCCGTGCCCTGACCTCCGGCCGTCGCAGCGGCGGGACGGTCGGGGGCGGCTGGCGACGCTCCGGGACGACGTCCAGCAGGCGGTGGGTGGCCGCGGCCACCTCGGCGACGGCTTGGGCGAAGGCATCGGCGACGCCGGCCGGCGGCTGGCGCAGCCCGCTGACCTTGCGGACGTACTGGAGCGCCGCCGCCTCGATCTCCTCGTGGGTGGCCGGGGGCTGCAGCCCCCGCAGCTCGGTGATGTTGCGACACATGGGTCCGAGGCTAGGCCGCGTGTGCGGTGGTCGCCGGTAGCGGCTGGCGCTGGTGCTCGCGGTCGCACCGGGTCAGGAGCCGCTCGAGCCGCCGCACCGCCGTGCCCTTGACGAGCACGACGGTCGGATGTGGGCCGCTGAGCGGGTCTCGGCACGCCGCCACCAGGCTCCGGTAGCCGCTGACGTCGACGAAGTCGAGCCCGTCGGTGTCGACCACGACGGTGTGCCGCGCCATCCGACGTGCCATCGCCACCGCCACGCAGAGGCGATCGCCGGTGCTGCGGTCGAGCTCGCCGTCCATCTCAACCGTCACGACGCCCTCCGACCGACGCACGCTCACTGCAAGTCCTTCCACGGTTCCTGACATGACGCGATCGTGCGCCCGGATGCTGTGGACAGGCTCAGAGCGGGCAGGGCGAACGGTGAGAACACCCGCGGAGCGCTACCGTTCTCCCATGGACCTCGGACCTGCTGAGCTGCTCATCATCCTCCTCGTCGTGCTCGTGCTGTTCGGGGGCGCCAAGCTGCCGCAGCTG
>JBEEGB010000323.1:0-2744 GCA_041166585.1 Acidimicrobiaceae bacterium | reverse complement strand
CGGGACCAGGTCGTTGGTCGTCGTGGCGCCGAAGATCAGCAGCACGCCGAGCGGCATCGCGAAGTTGAAGAACGCGGACTCGGGGTTGCGCCAGAACGATCGCTGGTTGAGGCGCACCTGCCCCAGGAGCAGTCGGCCGGAGGTCATCAGCTCATGCCCTCCGCGGTGCCGACGAGCTCGAGGTACACCTCTTCGAGGCTCGGTTGCACCAGCGCCATCCGAGGCTCGGCGCCGGCTTCGCGGGCGAGAGCCTCAGGTGTGCCGCACGCCCGGATGCGACCGTCACACAGGATCGCAACGCGATCGGCGAGGCGCTCGGCCTCATCCAGGTAGTGGGTCGTGAGGACGATCGTCTTGCCGAGGCCACGGAGGTTCTCGATCGCGGCCCAGCACCGCCGGCGTGCTTCAGGGTCGAACCCTGTCGTTGGCTCGTCGAGGAAGATCAGCTCGGGATCACCGGCCAGCGCGAGCGCGAAGTCGAGGCGGCGGCGCTGCCCGCCCGACAAGCGGCGGACGATGCTGTGGCGCTCTGGCGCGAGCTCGACCAGCTCGAGGAGCTCATCGCATGGGCGAGGCGTCTTGTAGAACGTGCGCCACGCGTCGATCAGCTCGCCGACGCGAAGGTGCAAGGGGAAGCCGCACTCCTGGAGCACGACGCCGGTTCGTTCGCGCAGTGCCACTGGATGCTCGGCGGGGTCGAAGCCGAGCACGCGCACGGTTCCGGATGTCGGAACGCGGAACCCTTCCAGGATCTCGAGGGTGGTCGTCTTGCCGGCACCGTTCGGGCCGAGCAGCCCGAAGACCTCGCCTCTCTCCACGATGAAGTCCACGCCCCGCAACACGGCCCGGTCGTCGTAGTCCTTGCGCAACCCCCGGACCTCGATCGCCGGACGATCGTCAGAATCGGTCATGTCTCTAAGATACGTCTCTGTATCTCGGTGTCAAGACTGTATGTTGTGGCCGTGCCAGTCGAGAAGCTCACCAGGGAACGTCGACGCCAGCAGACCCGCGACGTGCTGATCGCGGCGGCGACCGAGGTGTTCGCGCGCCGAGGATTCGAGGGAGCATCACTCGAGGAGATCGCCGAGACGGCAGGCTTCACGCGGGGCGCCATCTACAAGAACTTCGCCGGCAAGGAGGAGCTGTTCTTCGCTGTCACGGACCGATTGAACGAGCAGGTCATCGCCGCGTTCCGCGCGATCGCACCAGCAAGTGCCGCCACCAAGGAGTGGGACTTCTCGGCCCTCGCAGCGATGTGGCGCGCGAGCGTCGCCGACTTCCATGACCTGTTCGCGATCGGCAAGGAGTACGAGCTCTACGTGCTGCGCAACCCGCGTGCCCGCAAACGAGCTGTCGCGCACCGACAGAAGAACCGCGAGCTCGTTGCCGCGTTCATCGATGAGGTTGCTGAGCGAACGGGCATGACGCTGCGGCTACCGGCGCCGATCCTGGCGAGCATCATCCTTGCTGCCGCCGACGGACTCGCGTACTCGGCCCGCGTCGACGGCGAAGATCTCTTTGGTCCGTTCCTCGAGCTGCTCAACGCCGGCATGGTCGCGGACTGAGCGGGACGCGAAGGACGGGGGCCGATCGCTCGGCCCCCGTCCTCCGGAGATGACCTGTTCTGCTAGTTGCCTTGCGTGATGGGCGTGGTCTGGGCCGCATCGGCGTAGGCGACGGCTCCGTCGGAGAGCACGTTCGCGGCAACGGCTGCGTTCACAGGGATCGCGATGTTGGCGTTGATGAGCGACATCGCCGCTCGCTCGGGAAGCTGCTCGCCCGCGATCTCTTCGAGCTCATCCCGGGTGACCTTGCGGAATTCGTCAGGCATGGAGATCTCCTCAGTTGCCTTGGGTGATGGGCGCCGTCTGCACGGCGTTGGCGTAGGCCGTCGAGCCGTCGGAGAGCACGTTCGCGGCCACCGCTGCGTTGATCGGTGCAGCAAGGTTGGCGTTGATGAGTGACATCGCGGCGCGCTCGGGGAGCGGCTCACCGGCGATCTCGTCCAGCTCTTCTCGTGTCAGCTTGCGGTATTCGTCAGCCATGGTGCGCTCCTCAGTTCGTCTGCGTGATGGGGGCGGTCTGCTGCGCGTTCGCGTACGCGACGGAGTTGTCGGACAGCACGTTGAGCGCGGCGGCGAGGTTGACGGGTGCGGCGACGTTGGCGTTGATGAGTGACATCGCGGCACGCTCAGGAAGCGGCTCGCCTGCGATCTCGTCGAGCTCTTCGCGGGTCAGCTTGCGGAACTCGTCGGCCATGGGGATGTTCTCCTTGGGTCTTGACGTCACCGTCGTGGACTACGCGGTGAACCACTCTGCTGTGGCCTTCCGCGACTACCCACCGTCGGTGGGGGACAAACCGCCTAAAAGGGTTTCGGCGAGTGGAGACGTCGGGTAGTTCCGGTGCTGGCCGAATGGTCGCGGCGATGACGGTGAGGGAGGACGATGACGCTTGCGCCTGAAGCAGGCTCGGCACAGCTGACGCGCGACACACCGAAGATCGACAGACCGAAGATCGAAGCGCCAGTGATCGCGGACGGCGTCGAACTCATCGGTGACTACGAAGGATCCGGCTTCAAGGAGCCGCCTTCGTTGGTTCGTCGCGGCGATGGGCAGGTGATCCAGCTCGCCACGTTGCTCTACGAGGTCGCGTCGCGTTGCGACGGCGTGCGCTCATGCGACGAGATCGCGCGCGAGGTCAGCCAGGAGATCCGCCGTCAGCTCGACGCCGACCAAGTCCGGTT
>JBEEGB010000322.1:0-7324 GCA_041166585.1 Acidimicrobiaceae bacterium | reverse complement strand
GAGGCACCGCCCCCGACGCGATCGAGTAGAGGGCGAACACCACCCCGAGACCGATGACGAGGTGGTGCGGTCGGATCCTCTGAGCCATCGTCGCGAAACCTACTCGGCGGCGATTTGTGGCAGGAATTCCATCGCCTCGGCGAGCGTTCCAGCCCCATCCGCGGCGTCGCGACGGCCACGTCGCCGTCGCACGTCGGCGGACTGCGACCGAAGGGCGCGCCGACCAGAAGCATCGTCAGATTGCAGTCAGGAAGATGACCATTCCACGTAATCAGCGCGGCACGCAGGCGAAACCACCCATCCCTAGGTTCGCCAGACATGATCAAGAAACGACTCCAACGCTTGCGCGGCAAGAGCGTTCGGGACCTCTGGCAGGATCGCGAGACCCGCCGGATCTTCGGACTCCTCTTGGCGGGCAAGATGATCGGCATCCTGACGCTCCTCGGAGCGATCAAGGGTGTGTCCTGGTACTTCGGCTCCGCCGCCGGTGCGACACCACTGCAGACCCCTGCGGCGCAGACGGACTCCTTCGTGAGCCCGATCAACACCATCTGGGTGCTGGTCACGGCCTTCCTGGTGTTCTTCATGCAGGCCGGCTTCATGGCTCTCGAGGCGGGGTTCGCTCGTTCACGGGAGTCGGTGAACGTGTTGTTGGAGTGCGTGTTCGACACGTGTCTGTGCGGCCTCCTCTACTGGGCCGTCGGCTTCGCCTTCCAGTTCGGGCTCGGCAACGGCTTCATCGGCCACTCGTACTTCTTCCTGAACGGGGCGCCGGACACCTACACGTACGGCGGGCTCTTGGACACGCAGGTGGCGTTCCTGGCCTTCTTCCTCTTCCAGTTCGCCTTCGCCGACACCGCGTCGACGGTGACGTCAGGCGCCATGGTCGGCCGCACCAGCTTCAAGGGCGACATCCTCTACAGCATGGCCGTGTCTGGCCTCATCTACCCGATCTTCGCCCACTGGGTGTGGGGTCCGCAGGGATGGCTCGGCAACACGATGGGGTGGTTCTCCGGCTTCGTCGGCGACGGGATCTTCTTCCGTGACTTCGCCGGTTCGACCGTCGTGCACACCGTCGGTGGCACGATCGCCCTCGCCGGCGCCTTCGTCCTCGGTCCCCGTCTCGGTCGCAAGTTCAAGCGTGACGGTGGCGGGCCGTTGCCGCCGCACGACCTCGTCATGGCGACGATCGGCGCGACCATCCTCTGGTTCGGCTGGTACGGCTTCAACCCCGGCTCCACCCTCTCGGGCATGGACTTCGTCGGCATCGGACGGGTGGCCGCCAACACCACGTTGGCGGCGTGCGCCGGCGGCATGGTTGCGGTGCTCTTCGTCTATCCACGGTCGAAGAAGTGGGACCTCGGGATGTCGCTCAACGGCTTCCTCGGTGGCCTCGTCGCCATCACCTGTCCGTGTTACTGGGTGAGTCCCGGTGGTGCGATCTGGATCGGAGCGATCGCGGGCATCGTCGTGCCGCTCGGCGTCGACCTCTTGGAGTACCTGCGCATCGACGACCCGATCGGAGCGGTCGCGGTGCACATGTTCTCCGGCATCTGGGGAACGCTGTCGCTCGGTCTGTTCGCCACCGGCCAGTTCGGCCTGCCGACGCCGACGGGCGCAGACAACGAGACCTTCACGATCAACGGCCTCTTCTACGGTGGCGGCGCAGACCAGCTCAAGGCCCAGTTCGTGGGCAGCATCACCTGCGTCGTCGTAGTGGGAGCCGTCTCGCTGATCTTGTTCAAGATCATCAGGGCGATCCCGGGCAGCTGGAACCTCCGCATCGACAAGGACGGCGAGCTCGAGGGGATGGACATCCACGAGCACGGATCGCCCGCCTACCACATGGAGTTCGGTCAGGGCATGACCTACACGACCCTGGGAGCCGGCACGTTCGGCAAAGGCGCCGACTCAGAGAAGGTCCCTGCCTCCGAAGGGGAACGGGTCTGACGGCACTCGAGGTCGACACCAGGGTCGGGGCGTGGCGGCGCCCCGACCCGTCGACCACGGCGCTGAGGAGAGCCATGAACGTCGAGCTCGTCCGCTGGCCTGAAGGCGCCGCACGGCGCGAGGAGCTCCGCCGTCAGGTGGTGCCCACGCTCCTGCTGGTGCCCGAAGGTGAGTCGCCCCCGATCCTCGACCAGCTCGAGGACTGGGTGCGAACACCCGCAGACGAAGGGGATCTGCTCGCTCGCCTCCAACACCTCGAAGGGCTGGTCCGCCGGCTCGAGCGGCCTGCGGTGGGCGCGGCGGTGGTCGACAGCGACGACGTCCTCAGCTGGCAGGGGAGGTGGGTTGCGCTCCCCGAGGTCGAGGCCGCCATCACCCGCCGTCTGCTCGCCAACCCCGAGGAGCTCGTGACCCGCGACGACCTGGCCGCCAGCGCCTGGCCGGCCGGCCACCGCAAGGAGCACTCGCTCGACAGTCGCATCCACCGCTTGCGCAGGCACCTCGCGCCGCTTGGTCTCGCCGTACGTACGGTGCGGGGCCGGGGGTTCATGCTGGAAGCGGCGCTCGATCAAGACACTGACGCCCCAGACGGGGCCGAGACCAGGGAGATCCAATGATCCAACTCATCACCGCCATCGTGAAGCCTCACAAGCTCGAAGAGGTGAAGGAGGCGCTTCGAGGAGTCGGGGTCCTCGGGCTCACCGCCAGCGAGGTGCAGGGCTTCGGCCGCCAGGGCGGCAAGAGCGAGACCTTCAGGGGCTCGGAGTACAAGGTCGAGTTCGTGCCGAAGGTGAAGGTGGAGGTGCTCGTCAGCTCGGACGACGTCGAGAAGGTGATGGACGCCATCGCTGAAGCGGCGCGCACGGGCAAGATCGGCGACGGCAAGATCTGGGCCGTCGAGGTCGGCCGGGCGATGCGCGTCCGCACCGGCGAGATGGGCATCGACGTTCTCTGACGTGCGGCGGCGCCCAGCGGGCGCGACGGCGCGGAAGCGGGTAGGTGTCTCGGGGAGTCGAGCCGGCCGCTGAAGCCGGCTCGGCTACCCGTAGGCCTTGGTGTCGAGGTCGCGCACGCGGGTGGCGAGCGTGGTGAGCAGCTTGTGCGACAGGCCCGGCACAGCGTCGAGCACGCTCGAGAACTCGCGCGGGCCGAGGACGAGCACCGTGAGCGGCGTCTCGGCGGTGACGGTCGCGGTGCGCGGGCCCTTGTCCAGCAGCGACAGCTCACCGAAGTACGAACCCGGACCGAGCGTCGCCACGCGCCGTCCGTTGCGCTTCACCGACGCGGTGCCATCCACGATGACGAAGCACTCGCGCCCCGATGTGCCTTGCTCCACCAGCACCTTGTCCGAAGGCACCGTCACCTCATCAGACGCCTTTGCGATCGTCTGCAGCTCCTTGCGCGAGCACGCTGCGAACAGCGGCACCTGCGCGAGGTGGTCCAAGTACGAATCTCTCCCGGCCATCCCAGCCCTCCTTCTGCCTCTCGGCGGCGGTGAGCGTACGCGACCGAACCGTCCCATGTGCGGAGGAGTGGCCCGGGCTGTCCTGATGGTCCGCCGGGGTTCACCCAGGCGAAACAACTGGGAAACACGCACTCCGTACGTTCACGGCCGATGGACGTTGTGCTCATCCGATGGCCGGCCGAGGAAGCCCGTCGCGACCACCTGCGCCAGAGCGGGGCCCCCCGCCTGCTGCTGGTCGAGAGCGGGGCCGCGCCGCCGGTGGCGGTCGACGAGATCGAGGACTGGATCCGCGTCCCGGCCGACGAGGTCGACCTCCACGCGAGGGTCGAGAACCTCAACCGCCGGGCTCGTGAGCGCGAACACGTGCAGCCAGAGCTCGATGAAGACGGCGTGCTCCGCGTCGGGTCGGGCTGGGTCCCACTCCCCCCGGTGGAGGCCAGGCTCACCGCTGCGCTCGTCGACCGCTACGGCGCGGTGGTCAGCCGCGAGTCCCTGAGCAGGGCTGGCTGGCCCGACGGCGCACCCGGCCGCAACGCACTCGACGTCCACGTGCTGAGGCTCCGTCGCCGGCTGGCGCCGCTCGGCCTCGCGATCCGCACCGTGCGGTCGCGGGGCTACCTGCTCGAGTGGACCGCCGGGAGCGCCGTCCTGCGCGACGCCTGATCGTCGACTGGGGTAGCACTGCGTGGTGGCCGTTGCCGCCGCCGGACTCCTCGCGCTCGCCGTCATCGGTGCCGTGGCGCGCCCGCGCGGGCTGGCCGAGTGGGTGGCCCCGGCGGTCTGCGTGGCGCTGGCCGTCGCGGTCGGTGCCGCGCGCGGCTCCGAGCTGTCAGATGCAGGCACCGCGCTGGCGGCGCCGCTGGCGTTCCTCTTGCTCGCGCTGCCCATGGCCACCCTGCTGGACGACGCGGGGGTCTTCACCGCTGCCGCGGCGGTGGCTGCGGGCTCGCGCCGGGCGGAGCTCGGGTTGTGGGTCCTCGCGGCGGTCACGGTGGCGCTGTGCAACCTGGACGCCGCGGTCGTGCTCCTCACGCCGTTGTACGTGCGCATCGCCCGGCTCCGGGGCGCCGACCCGCTCGGGTACGCGCTGCAACCGGCGCTGCTCGCCTGCCTCGCCAGCAGCGCGCTGCCGGTGTCGAACCTGACGAACCTCGTCGTGGTGGCCGACACCGGGGTCGGCGCCGGGGCTCTGCTGGCCGCGCTCGGCCCGCCGACCCTCGTCGCGTGCACCGTGGGTTGGTTCGCATGGCGCCGGTGCTGGGGCAGCCCGCCCCGCAGGGTCGATGTCGAGGTGCCCATCGACCGCGCTCCACTGCGCCTCGGCGCGTGCACCGCGGCCTACCTCGTCGTCGGCTTCACCGGCGGCGCCGAGGTCGGCGTCCCCGCGTGGGCTGTCGTGGCAGTGGCGGTGCTGGTGCTGAGCGTCCGAGCCCGACGCCTCCCGTGGCGGGCGGTGCCCGTCGGCACGGCGGTGCTCGCCTTTGCCTTGGCCGTGCTGGCGATCGCGGCCGCGCCTGCCGTCCACCTGGACCGCCTCCTCGACGGGGCCTCGGGGGTGCGGGCCGCGGTCGTCGGGGCCGGGCTGGCCAACATCGCGAGCAACCTGCCCGTGGTCGTCGTCGGGCTGCGATCGCTCGGGCCCGATCCCTCCACCGTTGCGGTGTGGGGGTTGCTGCTCGGCGTGAACGCCGGCCCGACGCTGCTCGTGACCGGCTCGCTCTCCGGGCTGCTCTGGCTCACAACGGTGCGACGGGAAGGGCTCGACGTCGGTGCCGGCGACTACTTCCAGGCGGGGGTCCGTGTCGGCCTTCCCGCGTTCGCGGCGGCGGTTTTGGTGCTCTCGTTCACTGCCGGCTGACCGGTTTCGACCGGAGAAGGTTGGTTTGGGTCACCCGGCCTGGGCCGCGACCTCGGCCGCGCCGGCGGCTGCCGCTTCGGGATCGAGGTAGCGGCCGGGCGCGCTGGGCACCATGTCGTCGCCCAGCTCGTACACCAGCGGGTTGCCGGTCGGGATGTTCAACCCGGTGATCTCGGCCTCCGAGATGCCCTCGAGGTGCTTCACCAGCGCCCGCAGGCTGTTGCCGTGAGCCGCCACGAGGGTGACGGCCGCCGAGCGCAGGTCGGGGACGATGGCGTCGGCCCAGTAGGGCAGCACCCGCTCGAGCGTGTCCTTGAGGCACTCGGCGACGGGGATGACGTCGGGGGGCAGGGCGGCGTAGCGCGGGTCGCCGGCGACGTCGAACTCGCTTCCCGGCTCGATCGGCGGCGGCGCCACGTCGTAGGAGCGCCGCCACACGTTGACCTGCTCGGCCCCGAACTCCTGGGCGGTCTGCTTCTTGTCCTTGCCCTGGAGCGCGCCGTAGTGCCGCTCGTTGAGCCGCCACGAGCGCCGCACCGGGATCCACGAGCGGTCGCAGGCGTCGAGGGCGAGGTCGGCGGTGCGGATGGCCCGGATCAGGACCGACGTGTGGAGCACGTCCGGGAGCAGGCCGGCCTCGGCCAGCAGCGCACCGCCGCGGGCGGCCTCGGCCCGTCCCCGTTCGGTCAGGTCGACGTCCCACCAGCCCGTGAACAGGTTCTCCTGGTTCCAGGTGCTCTGCCCGTGGCGGAGCAGGACGAGCGTTGACACCATGGGGACAACGTAGCGATGACGATGTTGCTAGTGAAGGACTCAACTTCTATCCTCTGAGGACATTCAAGGTCTCACCTGATCCCTTCTTTGGAGGAGCTCCCCATGCCCAAGGCTGTCGGCATCGACCTCGGTACCACCAACTCGGTCGTCAGCGTCCTCGAGGCCGGCGATCCGGTGGTGATCCCCAACTCCGAGGGATCGCGCACCACCCCGTCGGTCGTCGCGTTCGCCAAGAACGGCGAGGTCCTCGTCGGAGAGGTCGCCAAGCGGCAGGCCATCACCAACCCGGATCGCACGATCCGCTCGGTGAAGCGCCACATGGGCACCTCGTGGACGATCGACATCGACGGCAAGAAGTACAACTCCCAGGAGATCAGCGCCCGCACGCTGATGAAGCTCAAGCGCGACGCCGAGGCCTACCTCGGTGACTCGGTGACCCAGGCGGTGATCACCGTCCCCGCGTACTTCGACGACGCCCAGCGCACCGCCACCAAGGAGGCGGGCCAGATCGCGGGCCTCGAGGTGCTCCGCATCATCAACGAGCCCACCGCTGCCGCGCTCGCCTACGGCCTCGACAAGGAGGGTGGCGCCGACCAGACGATCCTCGTGTTCGACCTCGGAGGCGGCACCTTCGACGTGTCGATCCTCGAGATCGGCGACGGCGTGTTCGAGGTGAAGTCGACCCACGGTGACACCAAGCTCGGTGGTGACGACTGGGACCAGCGCGTGATCGACTGGCTCGTCGGGCAGTTCAAGGCGGCCCACGGCGTCGACCTCGCCGCCGACAACATGGCCACGCAGCGCCTCAAGGAGGCCGCGGAGAAGGCCAAGATCGAGCTGTCGCAGGTCCAGCAGACCCAGATCAACCTGCCGTTCATCACCGCCACCAGCGAAGGCCCGCTCCACCTCGACGAGCAGCTCACGCGGGCCAAGTTCCAGGAGCTCACCGCCGACCTCCTCGAGCGCTGCCGCTCGCCGTTCGAGCAGGCCATCAAGGACGCAGGGCTCACGAAGGAGCAGATCGACCACGTGATCCTGGTCGGCGGCTCCACCCGGATGCCGGCCGTGCAGGACCTCGTCCAGGGCATCACCGGCAAGGAGCCCAACAAGGGCGTCAACCCCGATGAGGTCGTGGCCGTGGGTGCCGCCATCCAAGCCGGTGTGCTCAAGGGCGAGGTGAAGGACGTCCTCCTCCTCGACGTGACGCCCCTGTCGCTCGGCATCGAGACCAAGGGTGGCGTCATGACCCGCCTCATCGAGCGCAACACCACGATCCC
>JBEEGB010000321.1:0-2743 GCA_041166585.1 Acidimicrobiaceae bacterium | reverse complement strand
CCAACGAGCCGGTCGCGCAAACGCACAGCGGCTTCCATGGCGAACTCCTGGCGCACGGCGAGCTCGGCGTCGGTGAGACCGGCGTAGTACTCCTTCAACGACAGCACGCCGAACGCAACATGGCGGGCCTCGTCGCTCATCACATAGCGAAGCAGCTGCTTGAGCAACGGCTCCTCGGTGAGCATGTGCAGGAACCCGAAGGCGGCGAGGGCGAGGCCCTCCACCATGATCTGCATACCCAGGTAGGTCATGTCCCAGCGGCTGTCGTTGATGATGTCGTCGAGCAGCATGCGGAGGTGGGCGTTGATCGGGTAGTGACCGGTCAGCTTCATGTCGAGGTACTGGGCGAACACCTCGACGTGACGGGCCTCGTCCATCACCTGCGTCGACGCGTAGTACTTGGCGTCGATCCACGGCACGGTCTCGACGATCTTCGCGGTGCACAGCAGCGCGCCCTGCTCGCCGTGCATGAACTGGCTCAGCGTCCAGTTCTGCATCTCCATCTTGAGCTTGTTGAACTGCGCCTCGTCCCAGTTGGCGAGGGGCTGGCCCGGCTGCTGCGCGGCGATGAGGACGGGATCGCTCGCGGGATCGACCGGAGTGGTGGCGACGACCTTCTCGAGATCGACCTCCGTGTCCCACGGCAGGTCGGTCTGGCCGTTCCATTGCGACGTCTTGGCCTTCTCGTACAGCTTGTTCAGGGCCGGACGCGCGCCCTTCTCGTAGTCCCAGGTGAAGATGGCCTCGGCGTTGTCCTTGACCGAGTGGATCACGCTGTCCATGTCGTCGTTGGTGATCGCGAGGATGGCTTCGAGGTCGTTGGCATCGGCACGGCCGAGGATGTCTTCGTTCGTGGTCATGTCAGTCAGTCCCCCTTGGGTGGAAGGTCGTTCCTGGGAGCCAAGGCGGCCACCAGGCGGGCGATGAGCTGCTCCCAAGGTGCCGGTGCCGGCAGCGGAAGCGAGATGGCGTCATAGAGAAGGAAGCCGAGGCCGACGGCGTGACAGAAGCGCACGAGCGACTCGTTGTCGAGCTCGGCGTCGATGGTGCCTGCGACCTTGCCGGCCTCGACCAGCTCGCCAAGCTGGCTCGACCGACCGTCGAGGATGGACAGGATCAGCTGGCGCACGTCGGGATCGCGCCGCGCCGCGACGAACGCCTCGAGCAGCAGCGCGCCTTCGTCCTCGTCGTCGCACGTTGGGGTCACGAGATGGGCGCCGACCGTGCGCAGCACGTCGCTGGCCTGACCGTCGAAGCGGTGCTGGGCGAACAGCTCGTCGAGCTCGTCGCTGGTGCGCGACTCGATGGCGGCCTGGAGCAGCTCGGCCTTGCCCGTGAAGCGGCCATAGATGGCACCGGTGGTGAGACCGGCCCTCCGGGCGATCTCCTGGACGCCGGCGCGGTCGTAGCCCTTCTCGGCGAACACCTCGGCAGCCGCGTCGATGAGGCGATCTCGGGTGTCGTCGACCGTGGTCGCGACGGAGGTCACCTGGTCAGGAACGGACATTGCGGCCACGATAACGGCTATTACCGCAGGAAGGCAAGGGGCGAACGGAGATCAGGGAGCTTCTCGCCGCCTGGTGAGCTCGGCGAGCTGCGCGAGGGACTCGGCCGGCCGAGGGCCGACGTGGGCGATCACCTCGCCGGCGGCGAGCGAGCCGAGACGGCCGCACGTCGCCAGATCGAGCCCGTGGGTCAGGCCGTGGAGCACGCCGGCGGCGAACTGGTCGCCGGCCCCGGTCGTGTCGACCACCGGTCCGTGCAGGTGCGCGTCGATCACGTGCAGCTCATCGCCGTCGACGACGACCGAGCCGGCGGCGCCGCGGGTGAGGAAGGCGAGCTCGACGTCCTGGCGAACCCGCTGCAGGGCCTCGTCGAAGTGATCGACCTCGTAGAGCGAGCAGATCTCCTCCTCGTTGGCAAAGAGGACGTCGACCGACGACCGCGCCAGCTCGAGGAACTCGGAGCGATGCCGGTCGACGCAGAACCCGTCCGACAACGTGAGCGCGACGCGGCGTCCGGCGGCGTGCGCGATCTTCATCGCGGCACGGATGGCCTCCTTCGTCGGCTCGAGGTCCCACAGGTAGCCCTCGCAGAACGTGATCTCGGCGCCCGCCACCAGGTCGGCGTCGATGTCGTCGACGGTCACCTGGCCGGCGATGCCGAGGTAGGTCGTGAGCGTGCGCTCGGCGTCCGGGGTCACGACGATCATGCACCGGGCGGTCGGTGGGCCCGATGCGGCCGGCGCCGAGGAGAACGTGACGCCGATGGCACGGATGTCGTGCGCGAACACGGCACCGAGCTGGTCGTCCCTCACCTTGCCGATGAAGGCAGCGCGTGCTCCGAACGAGGCCAGGCCGGCCGCCGTGTTCGCCGCCGAACCGCCCGACGCCTCGAGGCCGGGGGGCATCGCGCCATAGAGCTCGTCAGAGCGATCGGCGTCGACGAGCTCCATGGAACCCTTCACCAGCCCGTGGTCGTACAGGAACTGATCAGGAGCGGAGGCGATGACGTCGACGATCGCGTTGCCGATCGCCACCACGTCATGGGTCGAGGGAGCAGGCATCGCTCGGACGCTACAAGGCCGCCCCGGTGGCCCGGTACTCTCGATCGACGTGGCCGCAGACCGCTTTCGCCTCCCCCGCACCGTCCTTCCGTCGCGGTACGAGCTGACGCTCGAACCCGACCTGGACGCGGCGACGTTCGCCGGCACGGAGGCGGTTGCGGTCGAGGTCGTCGAGCC
>JBEEGB010000320.1:0-9250 GCA_041166585.1 Acidimicrobiaceae bacterium | reverse complement strand
TGCTCGACGCCGCCAACGAGCACGATCGCCTGCTCGACCTGTGCCGTGCGCTCGACGTGCGCGAGGTGCTGGAGACCCACGGGCACTGGGACCACATCCAGGCCGTGCCCCAGCTGCGCGACGCCGGCTACGAGGTGCACGTCACGCAGCAGGACGCAGGGATGCTGCCGTCCTACGACCAGATCCTCGAGGACGACACCGTGCTCAACGTCGGCCGCCTGCGCCTGCGGACCATCCACACGCCAGGGCACACCCTGGGGTCCATGTGCTTCCTCGTCGAGGGCTCGCCCGTGCTGTTCAGCGGCGACACGCTGTTCCCCGGCGGCCCCGGCAACACGAGCTTCGAGGGCGGCGACTTCGCCACCATCATCCGCTCGATCGAAGATCGACTCTTCTCCAAGGTGCCGGCCGACACCATCGTCCTGCCCGGCCACGGCGACGACACCACGATCGGCAACGAGCGACCGCACCTGCAGGAGTGGGTCGACCGAGGGTGGTAGGGCCGGCGCTCAAGTACGACCAGCGACCCGACGACGACACGCCGATCCACACCGCAGACCTGCCCGCCACGCCGGTGCGCGACCGCAACATCCCGGCCACCGCGTGGCTCGAGGCACCCGAGTCGATCCGCGCCCTTGGCGCTGACCTGCCCGGCACCCCGGTCGGCGACTACAAGCGGCGCATCGGCCCGTGGCTGCTCTGGCGGGCGGGGCCGGCCACCGGAGGCGACGCCCGCTACGGCGCGGTGCTGGCCGACGACCTCGACGTGGTCCACACGTTCCGGCTGTTCCCCGACGGCCGCGGCGACGGGACGGGACCGAGCGGTGACCGCCACGAGCGGTTCCGCACGTGGAAGGAAGACCTGCGGGATCATCCAGGACCGACGGCAGGACCGTAGACAGGCCATGAACCTCGGTGCTCCAGAGCTGCTGATCGTCCTCGCTGTCGTGCTCGTGCTGTTCGGCGGCTCCAAGCTCCCCCAGCTGGCCCGCAGCCTCGGGCAGGCCAAGAAGGAGTTCCACGAGGGCACGGTCGAGGCTCGCCCGCACGACTGATTACCACTACCGCCATAGTGCGAATAGGGGGTGAGTTTCTCTAGGCTTGTCCCTGTGTCAGACGCTCCCCTGTTCCAGATCGAGGGCCTGCACGTCCGCGCCGCGGGTGCCGAGATCCTCCGTGGCGTCGACCTGACCGTCGGCGCAGGCGAGGTCCACGCCCTCATGGGACCCAACGGCTCGGGGAAGTCGACGCTGGCGAGCGCGCTGCTCGGCAGCCCCGAGTACGAGATCACCGCCGGACGCATCCTGTTCAAGGGCGACGACATCACGACCTGGCCCGCCGACGTGCGCGGCAAGGCCGGCATGTTCCTCGCCTTCCAGTACCCGCAGACGATCGCTGGTGTCTCGGTGCTGAACTTCCTGCGCCAGGCCCTGTCGGCCCGCAAGGGCATCGACCTGTCGGTGCTCGAGCTGCGGCTGTCGATCATGGAGTGGATGGACCGCCTCGAGATGGACCCGTCCTTCATGGACCGCTACCTCAACGAGGGGTTCTCCGGCGGCGAGAAGAAGCGCAACGAGATCCTGCAGCTGGCGATCCTCGAGCCCGAGCTCGCCATCCTCGACGAGACCGACTCCGGGCTCGACATCGACGCCCTGAAGGTCGTCGCGAAGGGCGTGCAGGAGGTGCGCGGCGACCGGCCGAGCCTCGGCGTGCTCGCGATCACGCACTACCAGCGCCTGCTCGAGCACCTGCAGCCCGACGTCGTGCACATCCTCATGGAGGGTCGCGTCGTGGACTCCGGCGGGCCCGAGCTGGCCGAGCGCCTCGAACGGGAGGGCTACGACGCATGGCGTTAGACGTCACCGCCATCAAGAAGGACTTCCCGATCCTGCATCAGGAGTTCAACGGCAAGCGCCTCGTCTACCTCGACTCGGCGTCGTCGTCGCAGAAGCCGCAGCCGGTGCTCGACGCGATGACCGACCTGTACGAGACCACCTACGCGAACATCCACCGCGGGGTGTACCGGTTGGGCGCCGAGACGACCGACCGCTACGAGGGCGCGAGGGCCAAGGTGGCGCAGTTCATCGGCGCGCCGTCCGAGCGCGGCATCGTCTTCACGAAGAACGTCACCGAGGCCCTCAACCTCGTGGCGTACACGTGGGGAAGAGCCAACCTGCACGAAGGCGACGCAGTGCTGCTCACCGAGATCGAGCACCACGCCAACATCGTCCCCTGGCTCATGCTCAAGGAAGAGCGCGGCATCGAGCTGCGCTACATCCCGATGGCCGAGGACTACACGCTCGACCTGTCCGAGCTCGATCGCCTGATCGACGGCGTGAAGCTCGTCTCGTTCACCGCCATGTCGAACGTGCTCGGCACGCTCACGCCCATTCGCCGTCTCGCCGACGCCGCGCACGCAGCCGGCGCGCTGTGCATGGTCGACGGCGCGCAGTACGTCCCCCACCTGCCGACCGACGTGGTCGAGCTCGGCGTCGACTTCTTCGGGTTCACCGGGCACAAGATGCTCGGCCCCACCGGCGTCGGTGTGCTGTGGGCGCGAGAGGAGCTGCTCGAGGCGATGCCCGCGTTCCTCGGAGGCGGCGAGATGATCCGCGACGTCCGCCTCGACGGGTGGACGCCGAACGAGATCCCGTGGAAGTTCGAAGCGGGCACGATGCCCATCGCCGAGGTGATCGGCCTGGGCGCGGCGGTCGACTACCTGTCGGCTCTCGGGATGGAGAACGTGCGCGAGCACGAGGTGTCCCTCACCGGGTACGCGTTGCGGACGCTGAACGAGCGCTTCGGCGACTCCATCACCATCCACGGCCCGTCCGAGCCAGCCATGAGGGGCGGTGTCCTGTCCATCGCCTACGGCGACGTCCACCCCCACGACATCTCCCAAGTCCTCGATCAGGAGGGTGTCTGCGTGCGTGCCGGCCACCACTGCGCCAAGCCGCTCATGCGCCGCCTCGGCATCGGCGCCAGCGCTCGGGCCTCGCTGTACGTCTACAACGACGAGGCCGACATCGACTCACTCGCGGACGCCTTGCAGGCGACGACTAACTTCTTCGGCTGACCATGCCTGGACTCGAAGACCTCTATCGCGAGATCATCCTCGACCACTACCGCAACCCGCGGAACCGTGGCGAGCTGCCCGTTCCCCCCGCCCACCTGGTGGAGGGGTTCAACCCGCTGTGCGGCGACGAGATCCTGCTCTACGTGGACGTCGAGGGCGGCCAGCTCGCCGACGTGCGCATCGGTGGGCAGGGCTGCTCGATCAGCCAGTCCGCCGCGTCGATGATGTCCGCCGCGGTGAAGGGCAAGTCGCTCGAGGAGGCCCGCGCGCTGATCCGGGCGTTCAAGGCGATGATGTCGATCCATGAGAACGCCATCGGTGGCGACGGCAGCGAAGCCGAAGCCGAGGCCGATGCAAAGGCCATCGATGACGTGAAGCTCGGCGATCTCGAGGCGCTGCAGGGCGTGGTGAAGTTCCCCGTGCGCATCAAGTGCGCAACGCTCTCGTGGAACACCCTGGCCCAAGCCCTCGACGAGGTCGAGGCCGGAGCCTGATGCTCGAACGGTTCCGGGTGGACGACAAGGTGGCGATCGTCACCGGCGGGGGTCGCGGCATCGGCGCCGCCTGCGCGCTCGCGCTGGCCGAAGCGGGCGCTGACGTCGTGCTGGCGGCGCGCACCGAGTCGCAGCTCGACGAGATCGCGCACCAGGTGGAAGCGCTCGGCCGCAAGGCCGTCACCGTGCAGTGCGACGTGAACGACAACGACGCCACGGCGGCCCTCGCCGACCGTGCCATGGAGTCGTTCGGCCGCATCGACATCGTCGTCAACAACGCCGGCGGCTCCATGCCCCGGCCGTTCCTCGACACCAGCGCCGGCTACCTCGAGCGCCAGTTCCACTTCAACGTCACCAGCGCGTTCGTCCTGTCGAAGGCGGCGGCACCGCACCTCCTCGAGAGCGGCGCCGGAGCCATCGTCAACATCTCTTCGCTGATGGGACGTCTGCGCGACCGGGGGTTCGTCGCGTACGGCACCGCGAAGGGGGCGCTGGCCCACATGACCCGCCTCATGGCCGCCGACCTCGCGCCCAAGGTGCGGGTCAACGCCATCGCCGTCGGTTCGGTGGCCACCTCCGCGCTCGAGATCGTGCTGGAGGACGAGGACCTGCGCCGCCAGATGGTCGAGGCCACCCCGCTCAAGCGCCTCGGGGAACCAGAGGACATCGCGATCGCCGCGCTGTACCTCGCCAGCCCCGCCGGCAGCTTCATCACCGGCAAGGTGATCGACGTGGACGGCGGGCTCGAAGCACCGAACCTGGCGCTCGGGCTCCCGGACCTCTGACCTTCGAGGCTCAGCCCTCGCCGAGCGCCTGGTTGATCGCGGCGGCCAGCGCGTGGTCGCGGTCGGTGATCTCACCCTTGTCGTGGGAGACGAGGTCGAGCACGACCTTGTTGTAGGAGTTCGACCAGTCGGGATGGTGGTCGGCCTTCTCGGCCAGCACCGCCACCATCGCCATGAACCCGAACGCCTCCACGAAGTCGTGGAACTCGAGCTCCCGGTGCAGCTTCCCGTCGACGACGGACCATCCGTCAGGCGCCTTGGACGTCATCCCGGCCGATGCTACCGCTCGAACTTCGGAGCGAACGTTGCGCAATTCGCACCGTTCGCATCCAACATTCGCACCTGTGGCTACGCGATGACTTGGACGGGGGTGCCGACGGGGGCGAAGGGGACGAGGGCGGTGACGTCGTCGTTGGTCATGCGGATGCAGCCGTTGCTCACGCTCTGGCCGATGAGCTCGGGGTGGTTGGTGCCGTGGATCGCGATCTGGCCCGGGCCGCCGCCGAAGCTCTGGAGCACGTCGGAGAAGCCGGCGACGCTGAGCTGGTAGGGCCCGTACGCGCCGCCCTTGTAGTCGAGGTCGACGACGACGTCGATGTAGAAGCTCCCCAGGGGCGTGGGCGTGCGCTCGATCCCCGTCGCCACCGGCGCCTGGAACAGGATCTGGTCGCTCAGGCCCTTGAAGACGGTGAGCTGCTTCGCGCCGACCGAGACGAGGATGCGGTTCTCGATCGGCTGGAGCGAGACGTCGGCGTCGTGGATCCAGGCCGTCGCCTCGTTGGGGCGCGTGTTGATCTGCACCTGCAGCCAGCCCTTGGGTCCGTGCGCCTTCACGAGGAAGGCCAACGGCACCCGCTCGATCGTCGGGTTCGGCAGCGTCGTGGTCGGCTCCGGCGCGCCGGGCGAGTCGTACAGCGCCACGTTCGACGTGACCGCGTGAGCGGCCTCGAACGGAGGCGTCGGCACCGCCGTCGTCGTCGTGGTCGCCAGCGTGGTCGGCGGCGCCGTGGTCGGGACCGGCGCGGCCTCGACCTTGGCCTCGCTGCCTCCGCCGCGGAGCGTCACGACGGTCAGGCCGACGACGCCGAGCAGGACGGCGACAACGACGAGCAGTGTTCTCCGGCGCCGCGCCACGAGCAAAGGTTAGAGGAGGGGGTCGGCGAAGGGGTCCGCGGGTCCGGTCGTCTCCTCGACCACTGCAGGCTCGTCGACACCTTCGACGAAGCCCGCGTAGCCGGTGAGCTCGAGCTGGTCGGCCAGCTCGGGACCGCCCGACGCCTGGATCTGGCCCCGCACCAGCACGTGCACACGGTCGGGCCGCAGCTCGTGCAGCAGGCGCGTGTAGTGCGTGATCGCCAGCACGCCGAGGTTCTCCTCGTGCGTCGCAGCCTCGATGCGGCGGCTCACGGCCCGGAGCGCGTCGACGTCGAGGCCCGAGTCGATCTCGTCGAGCACCGCGATCTTCGGGTGGAGCACGCCCAGCTGCAGCGTCTCGTTGCGCTTCTTCTCACCACCGGAGAGGTCGACGTTGAGCGGCCGGTCGAGGAAGCGCTCGTCGAACCCGATCCGGCCCGCCTCGACCCGGAGGTCGTCGACCAGGCTCGACGTGGATCGGCCGGCCGCGACCAGCGACTCCTCGAGCACCGCCGTCAGCGAGACGCCCGGCACCTCGATCGGGTACTGCATGGCAAGGAAGAGGCCGGCCTGTGCCCGCTTCCACGTCGGCAGGGCGAGCAGGTCGACGCCGTCGAGCGTGACGGTGCCGGCGGTGACCGTGTAGCCGGGCTTGCCCATGAGGACGTGCGACAAGGTCGACTTGCCGGAGCCGTTGGGGCCCATCACCGCGTGCACCTCACCGCTGCGCACGACGAGGTCGAGGCCGCGGAGGATCTCCTTGCCGTCGGCCGACGCCCGCAGCCCTTCGATCCTCAGCTCGTGCTCGATGCTCTCGCTCATGGCTTCACCGTGACGAGCACATCGTCGCCTTCGACGGTGACCTCATAGACGGGCACGGCCCGCGTCGCGGGGAGCGACTGCGGCTCGCCGGTGAGGAGCGAGAACGTGCTGCCGTGCTTCCAGCACTCGATCTCGCGCTCGCGGCACAGGACTTCGCCCTCCGAGAGCGAGATGTCGGCATGCGTGCAACGGTCGCCGATCGCGTAGAAGTCGTCGTCGATCCGCACGAGCGCGAGCGTGTGGCCGTTGACCTCGACGCGCTTCGCGGAGCAGGGCTCGAGGTCGTCCTTCGAGCAGACGCGCACCGGGGCCACCATCAGGCCACGATCCGGTCGAGCTTGCCGCCGACGAGGGCGCGCAGCGCCACCGCCGCCTCGGGCACGGGCAGCTGGGTGAGGACCTCGTCGAAGAAGCCGGTGACCACGAGCCGTTCCGCGATCGGGGTGGGCACGCCACGGCTCTCGAGATAGAAGCGCTGGTCCTCGTCCACCGGTCCCACCGCCGACGCGTGGCTGCAGCGGACGTCGTTGTTCTCGATCTCGAGGTTCGGGACCGACTCGGCCCACGCGTCCTCGGAGAGCTTGATGTTGCGGTTGGTCTGGAAGGCGTTGGTGCCCCGCGCGTTCTTCCGCACCCGGATGAGCCCGGTGTAGACGCTGCGGCTGTGCCCACCGACGGCACCCTTGAACAGCAGGTTGCTGGTGGTGTCCGGGGCGCTGTGGTCCTGGAACGTGCGGAAGTCGAGCGTCTGGTGGCGCTCGCCGAAGTACACGGCCAGCAGGGTCCCCGTCGCGCCTCGTCCGCTCAGCCGGCAATCGGTGCGCACCCGTGCGTAGTCGCCCCCGAACCCGGCTGCGGCCGAGGTCAGCGTCGCGTCGGCTTCGACGTTGGAGAGCTGCGACGCGATCTGCCACGTGCGCATCCCGAGGTTCTGGGCACCGACGTAGCCGAGGCGCGCCGCCTGCCCGACCGAGAGCTCGACGATGGGGACGGACAGCAGCAGGGCATCGTCGGCAGACGCGTGGTAGTCGACGACGGAGGCTTGGCTGTCGGCGCCCGCCTCCACGATGAGTCGGGGGAACGTCGCGAGGCCCGACTGGTCGCTCCAGTGAGCCACGACGATCGGGGCCTCGACGACCGCGCCAGGCGCGATGCGGACGTGGATGGGGGCGCCCGCAAAGGCCTCGTTCATGACCGCGAAGACGTCCGGGGCGTTGTCGGTGGTGAGCGGCGCGAAGGATGCCTCGTCCTCCAGCAGCCCCACCTCGATGCCAGCGGCGCGGACGTCGACATGGGCGAGACGGCCGTTGATGACCACCACGGTCGCAGCGCGGTCGGCGACCGTGGCGAGCGCCCCTTCGATCGCCACCGGCACAGCCCCCGGCGTGCCGGAGGTGGCCGGCTCGTAGGCGTCGAGGTCGAGGTCAGCGATGCGGCTGTAGCGCCACACCTCTTCCTCGGTGCTCGGCAGGTTGGCCGCCGCGAACCGCTCGGCGGCATCGGCGCGCCGGTCCCGCAACCAGTCGGGTCCAGGGTGGGCACGGGCGGCGTCGGCGGTGAAGGAGGAAGGGTTCCTCGTCTCGTTCCGGCTGCGCCTGCTCTCGACTCCGGCCTCGTCGCTGGCGCTTCCCTCGCCGGTTCGGGGCGAACGTGCAGCGTACCTGGGCAGGCCGGTCGTTCCCCTAACGGCGGCGGCGGAAGATGCGGCGCCAGCCGCTGCCCCGGGACTGCTCGGACCGCACCTCGCGGAGGATCTCGGGACCGGCGGCGTTCACGATGTCCTCGGCCTCGTCGAGCAGGGCGGCGATCGAATCGCCGTGCGCGTCCAGGCTGGACGGCTCATCGGGCGTCTTCGGTGTGACGAGGGTGCCGTGGCTCCAGTTCACGTCCGCCAGCCGGCGCTCGAACTTCGGGCAGTCCGCGGGGCAGCGCCACGGAGCTTCCGGCGCGAGATCGAGGTTGCACTTCCGAACGGTCTCTCCGTTCGGGTAGGTGCGGCTCTCGAACTGCTTGCAGTCCTGGCGCATGGGCATGGAGAAGCAGTCTAGGAGCGGGTTTGGCTGGGGAGACTGCAGCCATGCCGCTCGTCCATCGCGTCCTACCACCGGAACCCGTGGCCTCGCTCGACGCCTACGTCGAGCACTTCGGCGGCGGTCGGGGACTGAACGCGGCTCGGGAGATCGGCTCCGAGCGGATCATCGCCCTCCTCGAGAAGTCGGGTCTGCGAGGGCGGGGCGGCGCCGGGTTCCCCACCGGCACGAAGTGGCGCACCGTCTGGGACAACCGGTCCGCCGTGCTGCCGTCGACGGTCGTGGTCAACGGCGCCGAGGGCGAACCGGGCACCTTCAAGGACCGCACGATCCTGCGCTCGAACCCGTACCACGTGCTCGAAGGCGCGCTCATCGCCGCCATCGCGGTGGGCGCAGACCATGTGATCGTCGGGCTGAAGCGTTCGTTCGAGAAGGAGGCGGCCAGGGTGCAGGCCGCGATCGACGAGCTCATGGCGGCCGGCTGGTCCGAAGACATCAAGCTGGAGCTGTTCCTCGGTCCCGACGAGTACCTCTACGGCGAGGAGACCGCGCTGCTCGAGACGCTCGATGGCCGTCCCCCGTTCCCCCGCATCGCTCCCCCGTTCCGACGTGGGTTCGACGAGGTGGTCGAGCACGACGACGACGTCGCCACAGGCAGTGGCCTGGCTGCGCATGTCGAGACGGCCGGAGCCAGCGACACGCAGCTCGCCCCTCCCGCGCTCGTCGACAACGTCGAGACGCTGGCCAACGTCCCCGCAATCCTCGACCGCGGCCCCGAGTGGTTCCGGACTGCCGGCACCGACAAGTCGCCGGGCACGATCGTGTGCACCATCACTGGACAGGTCGAGCACCCCGGCGTGACCGAGGTGGAGATGGGCACGACGTTGCGCGAGGCGATCGAGCTCATCG
>JBEEGB010000319.1:0-5792 GCA_041166585.1 Acidimicrobiaceae bacterium | reverse complement strand
TCACCGTCCCGGACGCACGTGTGGTGGTGGGCGCCGGTGGTCTGGGCGAGCGCCTCGACCTCGGCCGCGTCGACGTGGTCGAGGTGGTCGACGACGGCGCCCAACCCGCCGAGCGCCCGCCGCTCGGTTCGTACCGCGTCGTGGGGACCAGGACGATCCGCTGGCTCGACAGCCAGCTGCTCGTGACCACGTACGAGCGGGGTTAGCGGTGCGCGTGCGGCGCGCGATCGTGCTGGTCCCGCTGGCGCTGCTCTTCCTCGCGACCGGGCTGGTGGAGGCGTGGCGCGACTCACCGACGATCGACGAGTCGATCGACATCGCGGCCGGCGTGACGAGCCTCGTGCGCCACGACCTTCGACTCGTGCCCGAGCACGGCGTGCTGACCCGCGTCCTGCCCGTGGTGCCGGCGTTGTTCGCCCATCCGGTGGTGCCTGACGGTCCCGGCTACCAGTCCGGCGCGTGGTTCGACCACACCGACGAGTTCATCGCGGCGAACATCGACGCCGGCCGGCTCCACCGAATCGTGTTCCTGTCGCGGCTGATCCCGCTGCTCGAGGGTCTGGCCATCGCGTGGCTGCTCTACCTGCTCGGCTCCCGGCTGTTCGGTGAGCCCGCGGGCGTGCTCTCCGCCGCGCTGTGGCTCACCACACCGGTGTTCGTCGGGTTCGGTCACCTCGCCAGCGTCGATATCGCGTTCACGCTCGCGACGGTCGGGTTCAGCTATGCCCTGCTCAGGTTCCTCGAGGCACCGTCGCAACGGCTGGCGCTCGCCGTCGGCCTCGTGTCCGGCGCGGCGTTGCTCACCCGGCACCTCGCGCTCGTGCTGGTCGTCGTCGCGCTGGTGGTCATCGTCATCGATGGCTGGAAGCGCGCCCGGGCCGTGGCGGTCCGGCATGCGGCCATCGTCGCACTGGTGTCATGGGCGTCGGTGTGGGTCGTGGTGCGCGTGCTCGCGTCCGCGCCGGGCGGCGCGAGCGGCGCCAACCTCGACAGCATCGTCTCGGCGGGTCGCAGCGACTCGTTGGTGACCCGACTCGTGCTGGCGATCCCATGGCCCAAGGAGTGGTCCGCGGGCTTTGCCTACCTCGTCCTCACGTCCGCCGCGAAGCCGGCCTACCTGTTCGGGCACGCGTGGGACGGCGGGCGCTGGTGGTACTTCCTGGGGGCCGTCCTCGTGAAGGTGCCGTTGGTCGCGGTCGCTGCCCTGCTGCTCGGCCCGATCGGCTGGTCGCGGGTTGCGCGCAACGACGTGCGCAACGCCATCGCCGTGATCGCGCTGCCAGCGGTTGCGCTGTACGTGGCCGTCGCCAGCCAGCCGCTCAACCTCGGCCTCCGCTACGCGTTCCCGTCGTTGGCGTTGTGGTTCGTGGCCGCAGGCCCGGTCGTCTTGCTCGGGCGGCCGCGGTGGCGGCGCATCGGCGCGGGAGCGCTTGCGGTCACGCAGCTGGCCTCGTTCGCCGTCGCCTACCCGCACTCGATCGCGTGGACCCCACCGCCGTTCCAACCGGCGTACCGCTGGGCCACCGACTCGAACGTCGACTACGGGCAGGACAACGGTCTCGTCGACGACTGGGCGGTGGGACGAGCGCCGCTCGTCGCACTCCTCTTGCCGCGCGGCTTCGCGCCGCCGGCGGGAAGCCGTCCCCTGCTCGACGTCGCGCCGGCCGACGTGCGGGGCTGGGTCGCGGTGTCCGCTACGAGGCTCACCGCCCTCGACCGAGACGCGCTGTCGTGGTTGCGGGCGTACTGCCCCGTCGGGACGATCGGCGGAAGCGTGCTGCTCTACCGGTTCGACGCACCGGTCGACCCGAGACCGGGCCCCGTCATGCCGGTCGACCTGTGCTCGAGCGAGGTGTCGGTCCGCACGGGCTGACCATCGGTGAACAAGGTCAGAAGGCCCAAGACCAGCACCGGCATCAACGCACGGGTGCTGCCGTAGTTGTTGCCGATCACGTCGCCGTTGCTCAACGCGGCGAGCGCGAGGCTGCCGAAGATGGCCCAGCCGAGCGGGTGGGCCAGACCGCGTCGCACCAGCGCGGCGACGCCGACGATGCTCGAGCCGATGGCCGCGGCCATGCCGACGAGCTGCTGGCCGTGCGACCAGTGCTCGACCCACGCGTCGCGCCAGCCCTCGAACGGCGCGACCAGCTCACCGATCTGCTCCTGACCGGAGGGGACGAGCACCCGCAGCGCGATCCACCATGCCGCGGCGACGGCGAGCGGAGTCGCCACCAGCAGGGCCGCCGGGCGCGAGCGGCGCCACAACGCCCAGCCGGCGAGCACGATGACGATCACCTCCTTCGCGAGCACGGCGCCGACCGCGCAACCGACCGCGGCGCGCCATCGACCGCGATGGGCGAGCGCGAGCGCGGCGATGGCCAGCGCGAGCGCAAGCGCGTCGGCGACCGAGGCCCGCAGGCTGAACCATGCTCCCGGCGTCACCGCGAACAGCGCGGCCATCCAGGGCTTGCCGCCGAGCTGCACCGCCAGCGCCCCGGTCGCCATCGACCCGGCGACGATGGCGAGGACGTTGACCAGCACGAACGCCCACACGAGCCCGTCACCGCCTCCGGTCGGGTGCACGAGCCACGCGAGCCACGGCAGCAACGGACGTTGCAACCGGTAGCGCGGCCGGTCGAGCAACGGCGCGACCTCGCGGGGGTGGAACGGGTTGCGGGCGATCACGTAGAACTGCTGACCGTCGAGCCCGAGGGTGTCCGGCAGCTCGACGGTCGGAAAGTCCTCGTGGAACGCGGCGGCCGACGGACCCCGCTCGCCGGGCTGGATGAAGTTGAGCGCGTTGCGCCCGGAGCGCTCGACGTCGAGCAGCACCCACATCGAGATGAACAAGGTCCCGGCCAGCGCCCACTTCGCGATCTCCCGCCACGGGAGGCGCGCGTCGACAGGCATCAGGGCGCAAGTTCACACCAACACTGGGACCGCCTCGGGGAAGGCGAACATCCGTTCGCAAGGTTGCGCCGCCCGGTACGCTTGATCCTCGTGGCTGACCGCATGGTGATCCGGGGCGCCCGGGAGCACAACCTCCGGAACTTGAACCTCGAGCTGCCGCGCGATCGGCTCATCGTCTTCACCGGGCTCTCCGGTTCGGGCAAGTCCTCGCTCGCGTTCGACACGATCTACGCCGAGGGCCAGCGCCGCTACGTCGAGTCGCTCTCGGCCTACGCACGGCAGTTCCTGGGCCAGATGGACAAGCCCGATGTCGACTTCATCGAGGGCCTGTCGCCGGCCATCTCGATCGATCAGAAGAGCGCCTCTCGCAACCCACGCTCGACCGTCGGGACCATCACCGAGGTGTACGACTACCTGCGGCTGCTCTTCGCCCGCATCGGTGTCCCGCACTGCCCGTTCGACGGCACCGAGGTGTCCCGTCAGACCCCGCAGCAGATCGTCGACCGGGTGTTGCAGCTGCCCGAGGGCACGCGGTTCCAGGTGCTGGCCCCGGTGGTGCGGGGGCGCAAGGGCACCTACGAGACGTTGCTCGCCGACCTCGCGGCGCAGGGCTTCGCGCGAGCGCGGGTCGACGGCGACCTCATCGAGCTGACCGACAAGACCGACCTGGCCCGCTACGAGCAGCACTCGATCGAAGTGGTGGTCGACCGGTTGGTGCGGCGACCCGGCATCGAGCGCCGCCTCACCGACTCGCTCGAGACCGCGCTGAAGCTGGCGGAGGGGGTCGCGGAGGTCGAGATCGTCGGACGGGATGGTGAGGTCGAGGGCGAGACGCTCACGTTCAGCCAGCACCTCGCCTGCCGCACGTGCGGCCGTTCGTACGAAGAGCTCGCGCCCCGGAACTTCTCGTTCAACTCGCCGTACGGCGCGTGCGAGAAGTGCGACGGGCTCGGCACCCGCTACGAGGTCGACCCTGAGCTGGTGGTCCCCAACGGCGACCTCTCGCTCAACGAGGGTGCGGTGGCGCCGTGGGCCGGAGGGCGCAGCCAGTACTACTCGCGGCTCATCGAGTCCGTGGCGGAGGAGCACGGCATCGACGCGAACGCGCCGTGGTCGACGCTCAACGCGAAGCAGCGCAAGATCATCCTGTTCGGCGTCGGCGGCGCCAAGGTGCAGGTGAAGTTCCGCAACCGGTACGGACGGGTCCGCACGTACTCCGCCAACTACGAAGGCGTCGTCCCCTACCTGCAGCGACGTCACACCGAAGCCGAGAGCGACGCGACCCGCGAGCAGATCGAGGGCTACATGCGTGAGGTGCCGTGCGCGGAGTGCGGCGGCGCTCGGCTCAAGCCGCTCACGCTGGCCGTCACGATCGCGGACCACAACATCGCGCAGGTGTGTGAGCTGTCGATAGGCGACGCCGCGGACTTCCTCGCCGGGCTCGAGCTGTCCGAGCGCGACCGCATGATCGCCGAGCGCGTCGTCAAGGAGGTCAACGCCCGCATGGGCTTCCTCCTCGACGTGGGCCTCGACTACCTGTCGCTGTCCCGGTCGGCGGGCACGCTCGCCGGCGGCGAGGCGCAGCGCATCCGGCTCGCATCGCAGATCGGAAGCGGGCTCGTGGGCGTGCTCTACGTACTCGACGAGCCGTCGATCGGTCTGCACCAGCGCGACAACAAACGGTTGATCGAGACGCTGCTGCGGCTGCGCGAGCTCGGCAACACGGTGCTGGTGGTGGAGCACGACGAGGAGACCATCAAGGTCGCCGACCACGTCGTCGACATCGGTCCGGGCGCCGGCGAGCACGGCGGCGACATCGTGTACTCCGGCAACGTGAAGGGCCTGCTGAAGTCGCGCAAGTCGGTCACGGGCCAGTACCTCTCGGGCCGCAAGTCGATCCCGGTCCCCAAGCAGCGCCGTCCCGGCAACGGCCAGGAGCTCGTGGTGCGCGGTGCCCGCGAGCACAACCTGCAGAACATCGATGCCGTCTTCCCCCTCGGCAAGCTCGTGGCCGTCACCGGTGTGTCGGGCTCGGGCAAGTCGACGCTCGTGAAGGACATCCTCGAGCGGGCGCTCATGCAGCGCATCTACAAGTCGAAGACGCCACCGGGGCTGCACAAGAAGATCGAGGGGTTCGAGCACCTCGACAAGGTCGTGAACGTCGACCAGTCACCGATCGGGCGCACGCCTCGATCGAACCCGGCCACCTACACCGGCGTGTTCGACCACATCCGCAAGCTCATGGCCCAGACGCAGGAGTCGCGCGTCCGCGGCTACCTGCCCGGTCGGTTCTCCTTCAACGTCAAGGGCGGTCGGTGCGAGGCGTGCGCCGGTGACGGCACGATCAAGATCGAGATGCACTTCCTCCCCGACGTGTACGTCCCGTGCGAGGTGTGCAAGGGCGCTCGCTACAACCGCGACACGCTCGACATCCAGTTCCGCGGCCGCAACGTCGCCGAGATCCTGGATCTGTCGTGCGAGGAGGCCGCGGAGTTCTTCGCCAACCAGCCCGCCATCAGCCGGCACATGCAGACGTTGGTCGACGTCGGGCTCGGCTATGTGCGCCTCGGCCAGCCCGCTCCGACGCTGTCGGGCGGCGAAGCCCAGCGGGTCAAGCTCGCCAGCGAGCTGGCCAAGCGCTCGACCGGCCACACGATCTACATCCTCGACGAGCCCACGACCGGCCTCCACTTCGAGGACATCCGCAAGCTGCTCATCGTCCTGTCGAGGTTGGTCGACCAGGGCAACACGGTGCTCGTCATCGAGCACAACCTCGACGTGATCAAGACCGCCGACTGGGTGATCGACCTCGGGCCCGAAGGCGGGTCGCGAGGCGGCAACATCATCGCGACAGGGACGCCCGAGGAGGTGGCCCTGAACCC
>JBEEGB010000318.1:0-2824 GCA_041166585.1 Acidimicrobiaceae bacterium | reverse complement strand
TACGAGACCACATCCTGCCGTGAGGCAGTGGGCACCTTGGCTGTCCGTGCCAGGTTGCCGGACCCTCGCGGGCCGCTCGAGATGTTGGTGCGTAGTGAACGACAGGTGCCGTCGTGCTGTCAAACGCGATCAGGGGCGGGGGCCAGCCGCGCCGACCACCAGGCCAGCACGTCATCGCCGGCTCCATAGGCATCGTTCATCACGTGCCCGACCTCGGTGACCGGGGCGCCCGTCTCCAGCAGGCGGGCTCCCTCCCTCCAGGTGGCGTGGTCGGCGGGTAGGGGGATCTCGAGCACCTGCGATGCCGCGAGCTTCACTGCATCGTGAGCGAGCGCGGTGCCCCCATAGGTGTCGAGCGCCCACGCGGTGACCGGCGGAGCCAACAGCACGGAGCCGACCAGCCACAGCACTTCGACTGGAGCATGGACGGAGATCACCGGCGTCGACGGCAGCCAGCGGCCGTCGGGGTCGACGACGGCCTCGATCACCTTGGTCTGCGTTGCGACGAGCACCTTGGGGCAGAGGCGGTCGACGAACCAGCGCGCCACGTCGGGCGTGGCCGTCGCCAGCGACGCGAGGTCGACCCTCGGCGTCAGCAGCACTCGTCCCGCGAGACGTGTCGAGCGCTCGCCCCACGCGATGCGACCCGCGTCGATGAGCCCGACGGTGATCAGCTTGGGGAGGACGGAGTCGTCAACGTCACGCTCGTCGATGACGAACGGGGCCACGCCGTAGAACTGGCGACGAAACCCTGCGGTCGCGGTGGCGAGTGTGGCGAGCGTCGGCCCATCGCTGTCGATGCGCACCGCGGGCGGTGGGTCGCCGCCGCTGCGCAGCACCGCCCACGACCCCGCGGGACGCGCCAGGCGTCGTGCTTCGTCCTCCACGAAGTCACGCCCGCTCCAGCGGCGAGCGCGGGCAGGCTGCTCCGCGCCGACGTGCAGGACCGGGGCGCAGACGCGGACGGCGGCACCGAACCCGGCGTCCGCGCACGACCACATGCCGTGGACGCTCGCTCGCGCCGCGACCTCGGCACGCACCGCCTGCGCATCGCGCGCTGCGAGCAGCGACTGGGGTTGGACGAGCACGACCGTTCCGCCGCTGGCGCGCACGAGGTCGAGCGCGGCGACGAGGAACAGCCACGCGGTGTCGGTGTAGGCGCGGACCACGGCAGCCAGCGCGGGTGGCACCGGGACGGAGCGGAGCGTGGCCCGCTCGAGCTGGTTCTGGAACGGCGGGTTGCCGACGACGGCGTCGAACCGGCCCGGCCACCGCTCCGACGCGAGCAGCCCATCGCCGACCACCACGTGATCCCCGGGGCCGACGCCCGCCCACGCTTCGATGGCCGCGTGCGTCACCTGCACGGCTCCCGGATCCGAGTCGATGCCCCACAGCAGCTCGGTCGCGATGCGGCGCGGCTCGAGGCCGCGTGCGGCGAGCGCCCGGCCCGCGGCAAGGAGGAACGCACCGCCGCCGCAGGCCGGGTCGCAGACGAGCGGAGCGCCGTCCAGGCCGTCGAGCGCGAGGGCGACGAGGCCGTCGGCGACATCGGGGGGCGTGTAGTGGATCCCGTTGGCCCGGCGACGGGCCGGCGCGAGCGACGCCTCGTAGGCCCGACCCAGCTCGTCCGGGTCGTCGGCCATCGGTCACCAGCGTACGTTTGGTGCGTGCGATGGACGGTGCACGGCGAGCGCGAGCTCTACGACAGCGAGTGGGTTCGCCTCACGCTCGTCGACGTGGAGGTGCCGGGCCAGACGCGCTTCGAGCACCACGTGGTGCGGATGCCGAACCAGGCATCGGGCACCGTCGTGCACGACGCCCGCCGCGGGGTGCTGCTGCTCTGGCGCCACCGGTTCATCACCGATACGTGGGGATGGGAGATACCGGCGGGGCGCATCGATCCCGGCGAGACGCCCGAGCAGGCCGCCTCGCGCGAGGTGCTGGAGGAGACCGGGTGGCGGCCGGGTCCACTGCGTCCGCTCTTCGCCTACCAACCGACCAACGGCCTGTCGGATCAGCGGTTCCACATCTTCCTGGCGGAGGGAGCGACCTACGTCGGCGCGCCGACCGACCCGGGCGAGGCCGAGCGGATCGAGTGGGTGCCGGTGGCGGAGCTCCGGCGCATCGCCCGCGAGGGCGAGATGCCCGACGGGCTCTCGCTCACCGCGGTGCTCTACGCGATCGCGTTCGACGCGATCTGAGCGGACGGGGTGTTCACCAGACCCCGAGCCACCGCGGGGCGCCTCAGCTTCCAGATGAGGCCGTCGTAGAACACGTGCAGCCCGCCGAGCAGCAGCACGGCGAAGAGGTAGACGTCCTCGCTTCCCCATCCGCGGAGGAGCACCACGAGACCGGTGAGCGCCGCGAGGTAGCCGACGAGGAAGCGCCGCCGCCCTCCCGGCGCGCGCACCGTCGAACCGAGCGCGCCGCCGGAGCCGTCGGCGTACCGCGTGCCGAGGGAGTGGTGGACGATGAGGAAGTACTCGAGGGCGTGGGACCCGACGTAGGCGATGAAGCCAGACAGCGGGTCGAGCAGGATCCACACGAAGAGGGCCGCTGTCGACGCCACGTAGAGGTGCTTGGCCGGGTTGGCCGTGCCTGCTCGAAACCTCCGCAGCTCGGCCAGCACCCATGCCCCGCCCAAAGCGACCACCGCGAGGACGGCGGGTGCGAGCAGCAGCAGTGCGACGGGTCGCAGGTCGGCGAGGAGGTGCAGCCCGTCGGCGTTCACCTGGCCGAACGGCAGCGCGTCGATGCGGCCCCCGGTGCGCGCGTCGGCCGCGACCCAGACCAGGGCGAGCACGAGCCACGAGACGAGCATCCA
>JBEEGB010000317.1:0-5493 GCA_041166585.1 Acidimicrobiaceae bacterium | reverse complement strand
TCGGGGCGGCTGACGCGATCACGGAGCTGTACCCCGTTGCCTCCCTGCCGGACGCGGAGTCGTCCTCTGGCACGCTGGCTCGCGTACCGCTCACGAGGGTTCGGCGGGTGGTCCTCGCGTTCGCGCTGCTGCTGTGCTTCGCGCTCCTGGTGCTCGCCCTCCGCTCGGCTCGCTGATCCGCGAGCTCAGCGGTACGCAGCAGCCTGGATGCCGTAGAGCTCCGCGTACTGGCCGCCCTTGGCCATGAGCTCGTCGTGCCCCCCGACCTCGACCACACGGGCACCGTCGAGGACGACGATGAGGTCCGCCATGCGGACGGTGCTGAACCGGTGTGACACGAGGATGGTGATGCGCCCGTCGTCGACGTCACGGCGCGCTCCCGCGGCGTAGCGCTCGAACAGCGCGTGCTCCGTCTCGGCATCGAGCGCCGCGGTGGGTTCGTCGAGCACGAGCAACAACGAGCCGTCGCGCATGAAGCCGCGCGCCAACGCGAGCTTCTGCCACTGCCCGAAGCTGACCTCGACGCCGCCCGGCCACGTCGGGCCGAGCTGCGTGTCGAGGCCGGCCGACAGCCGCTGCACCACGTCGTCGGCACCGGCGCGGTTCACCGCGGTCACCACCGCCAGCTCGTCGTCGAGACGGTCGACGTCGCCGACGCCGACGGTGTGGCGCGCTCGGAACTCGAAGCGGAAGAAGTCCTGGTACGCGCCGGCGAGACGCTCGCGCCACTCGTCCGTGGGCATGCGCGCGAGCTCCTGGCCGTCGACGAGGATGCGGCCCGACGTCGGCGCGTAGAACTTCGAGAGCAGCTTCACCAACGTCGACTTGCCGGCGCCGTTCTCGCCGACGATCGCGACGACCGCGCCCGGCGGCAGCGTCATGTTCACGTGGTCCAGCACCAGCCGGTCGGTGCCCGGATACGCGAACGAGACGTCCTCGAACGTGATGCCCTCGCGCAACCGGTCCGGCACCGGCAGGTCGGCATCCGCGGTGAGCGATGCGGCGTAGTCCTCGAGCCACGCGAGCCGTCGGGAGCCGTCCATCCAGATCCCGCGCAGGAAGCCGATCTCTCCGACCGTCGCGCCGATGTAGGCCGAGAGCCGAGAGCCAGCGGCCAGCACCAGCAGCACGTTCTGGGGCGGCTCCTCCAACCCGTTGGCGACGAACACGATCCCGCCGACGTAGGCGGCGCCGAACAGCGCCCACGCGAGCGTGTGCCACACGGCCGATCCCCAACGGGCGCTCGACACCTCCGCGTACCAGCGCTCCCACGCCGTGCGTCGGTCCGCCGCGAGCTTCGGACCGATGCCGGTGACCCGCACCTCCTTGCCCGGAGGGGCGGTGGTGGCCGTCGTGAAGAGATGGCGCGCCAGCCTGTCGGATGCCGCACCGCGCTCGTACGCGGCGCGCTCGACGGCGGGTCGCCATGTCGAGCTGAGCACGGTCGGCAGCGCGAACAGCGCGAGGAGCGCAAGCGCGGGGTGCACCGACATGAGCAGGACGACGGTCACCGCCAGCCGCAGGATCCACCCGCACGTGGAGAACAGCGACATGTACATGTGGTCGAGCACGAACACCTGGTCGCGCAGGACCGAGAGCCGGTCGAGGTAGTCGGGTCGCTCGTGGTGGGTGATCGTCGCGACCGATGCCTGCGTGCGTGCGACATGCGACTCGAGTGCGATCGTCACCTTGTCCCGGAACCTTCGCTGCACGCGGGTCGACACCGTGCGCAGGAACCAGGTGGCGACACCCGACAGGGCCATCCCGATGGCGGCGGTCATGATCAGCGAACGCCGATGGTCGATGACGCCTTCGCCGAGCAGCTTGAGCCAGACGGCGATCAGTGCGTCGGGCAAGGCGGCGAGCAACGACAGCACGAACGCGGCGACGATCAACCCCGGCTCGTGGCGGTAGCCGAGCTTGCACAGCCGCCACATCGAGGAGAGTGCGGGCGGCAGATCGTCGTCGCTGGTGTTGCGGGCGTTGTCACGTGAGGACGTCATAGACCACCTCCTCCTCTCCCTCTTCCGCGCCGCCGGTGACGAAGCGCTGCGCCTGCAGCTCGAACATCGTGTGGTAGCGGCCGCCGAGGGCCATGAGCTCCTCGTGGGTGCCGAGCTCGATGACACGGCCGTGCTCCAGCACGCAGATGCGGTCCGCATGCCGCACGGTGGAGAAGCGGTGCGAGATCAGGATCGTCGTGCAGCTGCGGGTCGCGGACAGGATGCGGTTGAAGATCTCCGCCTCGCCCCTCACGTCGAGCTGGGCGGTGGGCTCATCGAGGAGGACGACGCCAGCGCCGAGCCGCACGGCGCACAGCGCCCTGGCCAGCGCGATGCGCTGCCACTGCCCGCCGGACAGGTCGGTGCCGTTCTCGTACGCCTTGGCCAGCACCGTGTCGAGCGACGCGAGGTCGGCAGCGCCGGCGTCCTGCAGGGCTGCGAGCACGACGTCGTCAGGCGCTCCGTTCGGGGCGACGTTCTCGCGCAACGACAGCTCGAAGCGGATGAAGTCTTGGAACACCGCGGTCACCCGTGACCTCCACGACTCGAGGTCGAGGTCGCGCAGGTCGACTCCGTCGACCTCGATCGCACCCGCCTGCGGGTCGTAGAGCCGGCACAACAGCTTCGCCAGCGTGGTCTTGCCCGCGCCGTTCTGGCCGACGATGGCCAGCGACGATCCCGCGGGGATGGTGAGGTCCAGGCTGCGCAGCACCGGGTCGCCCGTCGTCGGGTAGGCGAACGTGACGCCGCGGAAGCGCAGCTCACGCGCGGGAAGTCCTTCGGCCGAGCGGGAGCCCGACGCGAGCGCGCCGGCAGGACGCATCTCCGGCTCCAGCCGCATCACCGCCGCCACT
Source organism: Acidimicrobiaceae bacterium (assembly GCA_041166585.1). Classification (GTDB taxonomy): domain Bacteria; phylum Actinomycetota; class Acidimicrobiia; order Acidimicrobiales; family JACDCH01; genus JBEEGB01. Next base: position 2,636 of record JBEEGB010000317.1, on the reverse strand, counting down.
GGAGCGGCCGAGCCGTCGAGGGCCCAGTTCAAGCCGCCGAACGCGATCATCGATGCGCCGATCGCGGCCTGCGCGTAGAGGACCACCGCGCCGAGGTCGAGGCGTCCCGCGTCGGCCGCGTCGGCGAGCGAGTAGAAGACCAACACGTTCGCGGCGCCGACGACGGCCAGGCTTGAGAGCACCGACCGCTCGCGCAGGCGGGTGGCGTCGTACTGGAGCTTGTGCAGCGTGGTTCGGCGGGCGATGAACCGATCGATCGTCCAGCCCACGAGCCCGAACAGGCGCAGCTCCTTCGCCGCGGGCGGATCGACGGCGAGGCGGTACGCGTAGTCCGCGTCGCGTTGCGCGGCGCGCACCTCGTCGGTGTTGCGGTCGCGCCAGATCGCGCTCTCCTTGAGCAGCCAGTGGGTGGAGAGCCACGCGCCTCCGAGCACGATCGGTGCCCACCACGCGTAGCCGAACAGCACTGCGGCTGAGGTGAGCCCCGCGATCATCTCGACCAGGCCACCGGCGATGAAGTCCATGCTGATGGACAACGGAGGACCCGTCATGCCGAGATCGAACTCGCGGGCGACCGTGAGGTCCGCCGTGAGCTTGGGATCCTCGAGGTGACCCATGCCCGGCGGGTCCACGCACGCATCGGTCACGCGGTCGTACAGCCACGCAGCCGTGCGGTCGCCGAGGTTGGCGCTGATGGCGGTGTGGATCGGGTTCAGCACCTGCAACAGCACGAAGACGACGCCGATGAGGACGAGCGGACCCGTCAGGTCGTGGCCCTTCTGCACCGCGCCGACGAGGCTGCCCATCGCGATCGCGAAGCCGGCAGGCAGCACGCCACGCAGGAGGAGCACCACCCACCACGCCGTCGCCAGCCGAGGATCGGCCTTGGGGAGGACCCCGAAGAACCGCCACTCCTGCCGCTCCCGCAGCCGCTTGCGCACCGCATCGTCTCCCCTCGCCGGCGTTCAGGTTGGCACAGTGACATCGTCGGTGACCTGAGCATTCCGACGGGCTGTGCTTCGACGGGCTGTGCTTCGACGGTGTGACTACGGGCCGGGGAACGCTCGGTTGAACGAGGCGGCCACCGTGACCTTGCCGCGGGTGCGCAGCTTGTGGCGGGGCGGTCGCCCGAGGAGCAACGCGAGCAGATCTCGGCTCGTGCCCTCGATCGTCGCATCGGCCTTGGTCGACGGCGCAGCAGGCTCTGCGCGCACGCCTGCTTCGTCGCGCGTGAGGAGGTGCGTCGGACCGTCCGTCGCGCGGAGCAACCATGACGCGGGCGGCGTGTCGTCGTCGCCGCGGTGGTCGCTCCGGCGCGTCTCGAGCCACCACAACCGCGCCGGCAGCGCGGTCGCCACGAACACCTCGCTCCAGTCAGGGAGCCCGACGTCGAGATCCGTGCCGTGGACTTCGACCTCCGTGAGCCGCAGCAGGGCCAGGAAGGCGAGCGTGGTCGGACCGAGATCGACGTTGTCGGCTGGCTCGACCACGGCGGTGGACCAATCGCTCTGCGAGAGATCGCGCCACGCCTGGTCGAGCCAGAAGCTCTCGCCGGCCAACGATGCGAGCACGTCACCGGGCAGCTCACCGATGCGAGGGACGAGCGTGCCGGGGCGTTGCAGCGAACGACCGTCGGGGTAGAAGGACGTCGGCAGCCCCCGCAGGGTGTCCTTGGTCATGCGCATGGTGGCGGAGGCCCCGTAGCGCAGGTGGCAGGCGATGGTGAGCCTTGACCAGTCAGGAAGGAGGCTCGGACCTTCGAGGTCGGCGACGTCCACCTTCAGGAGCACATCGGCCAGGAGAGCGCTCCGTTCCAGGACCGCGCGCGCCAACGCTGGCGCTTCGACGGCGAGCTCGAACATCGCCGGACAGAGTGGCAGAACCATCCCGGCCGAGCCGCCCGAACGCGGGTCAGCCATGATTGCGCCATGGAGCGCGAGCACGACGAACGGCCGTGGGGTTCGTACACCGTCCTGGAGGACGCGCCCGGCTACAAGGTGAAGCGCCTCGAGGTGCTGGCAGGGAAGCGCCTCAGCTACCAGCGCCACAGCCGGCGGGCCGAGCACTGGTTCGTGGTGTCAGGCGCAGCCGCCGTGACGTTGGAAGGCGATGTGCTGTCGCTCGTCGCCGGCGATGCGGTCGACATCCCGCGCGGCGCCGCCCACCGCATCGGCAATCCCGGCGACGAGCTGCTCGTGTTCATCGAAGTGCAGCACGGCGACTACTTCGGTGAGGACGACATCGAGCGTCTCGACGACGACTTCGGGCGCGCGCAGCCCACGACTTGATGGAAGGTGCTCGCGCCAATACAGCTAGCGGGCGTTCGCCGCGTGCGCGTCGCGGCTCCGAACCAACGGATGGGTGGCGTCGTCGGTGAAGTTCCTGCCGGGGCGGGCGCGCACGTTGGCGCCGCTGACGGCCTCACCGCACTCGGAGCACGTGAGCACCGGGTGCGTCACGTGGTCGCAGGCCGTGTGGACGAGCTCGGTGTGGGGCCCCTCCGCGTTGGGCATCCACTTGTCGCCCCACTGCAGCAGCGCCACGAGCAGCGGGAAGAGATCGTGGCCCTTCTCGGTGAGGCGGTACTCGTGACGAGCGCCGGACTGGGCGATGTTCTTCCGGTAGAGCACCTGTTC
>JBEEGB010000316.1:0-3424 GCA_041166585.1 Acidimicrobiaceae bacterium | reverse complement strand
GAGCCGTTGCTGGATGATCGTGTTGACCGTCTTGCCGTCGGCCTTGCCCTGCGTGGCCTTCATCACCTGACCGACGAGCGCGCCCATCGCCTTGCCGTCACCGCCGACGAGCTTGTCCCAGATGGCGAGGTTGGCGGCGATCGTCTCGTCCACGACGGCCTCGAGGTCGGACGCGGCCATCGCCTCGTAGCCCTTCTCGGCCGCGATGGTCCCAGGGTCGCCGCCGGACGTCACCATCTCGGCGAGCACGGCCTTCGCCTGCGTGGCGGTGAGGGCACCCGACACCTCCATCCGAGTGAGCTCGGCGAAGGCCTTCGGGTCGAGCGCGTTGGCCCCGTCCACCGCGAGGTTGTGCTCGACATGCGTGAGGACGCGTCCCGGATCGCCTCCGGCCGCGATGGCGGCGAGGGCGAGCTCGTCGAGATCGCGCTGCACCGCGAGCGCGACGCCACCACCGCCGGCACCGACGCCGGCCGCCGTCCCGAGCGCGGCGCGCCGGTCTGCCGGCAACGGGGGCAGCGACGCCACCATCCGCTCCAACCACTCGGGCTCGGGGTCGAGGGGGACGAGGTCGGGCTCGGGGAAGTAGCGGTAGTCCTCGGCCTCCTCCTTGCTGCGACCCGCCCGCGTGCGTCCTGCGTCCTCGTCCCAGTGGCGCGTCTCCTGCTTCACCCGTTCGCCCGCGGTGAGCAGTTCGACCTGGCGGCGGGCTTCGTACTCGATCGCCCGGCCGAGCGAGCGCAAGCTGTTCAGGTTCTTCGTCTCCGTCCGCGTGCCGAGCGGCTCACCGGGGCGGTGGACGGAGACGTTGGCGTCGACCCGCATCGAGCCCTCTTCCATCTTGGCGTCCGACGCGTCGATGGCGAGGAGGATGGACCGGAGCTCGGCGACGTACTGCCGCGCGTCCTCCGCCGAGCGCAGGTCGGGTCGCGAGACGATCTCGACCAACGGCACCCCTGCCCGGTTGTAGTCGATGAGCGAGTAGTCGGCGCCGTGGATGCGGCCCCCACCACCACCGCCCATGTGGCTGTTCTTGCCCGTGTCCTCTTCGATGTGGGCGCGCTCGATGCCGACGACCTCGCCCGACGGCAGCTCGAGGTGACCGTCGAGGTTGGTCGGCAGGTCGTACTGCGTCACCTGGTAGTCCTTGGGCATGTCCGGGTAGAAGTAGTTCTTCCGCGAGAACACGCTGGGCTTCACGGTGCAGTGCAAGGCGAGACCGAGGCGCACGGCGAGCTCGACGGCCTTGTCGTTCAGCACCGGGAGCGAACCGGGGAGGCCGAGGCACACCGGGCACACGTTGGTGTTGGGCTCGTCGCCGAACAGGTTGGGGCAGCCGCAGAACAGCTTCGTCGCGGTGGCCAGCTCGCAGTGGACTTCGAGGCCGATGACGGTCTCCCAACCGTCGAGGACGTCTTGGCTCATGGCTTCACGTTAGGGGTGCGCAGCTGCTGGCGGAGCACGAACTTCTGCACCTTGCCGCTGGCCGTGCGCGGGAGGTCCTCGACGACGTGCAGCTCCTCCGGCCACTTCTGCTTGGCCAGGCCCGACGTGGCCAGGTGCTCGCGGATCGCGGCGAGGTCCGGAGCCTCGACGCCGGGGCGCAACCGGATGAACGCGCACGCGTGCTCGCCCAGACGAGCGTCGGGCGCAGCCACCACCGCGCACTCCGCCACCGCGGGCATGTGCATCAGCAGCTCCTCCACCTCGGCGGCGCTCACGTTCTCGCCGCCGCGGATGATGATGTCCTTCGTGCGATCGGTGATCGTGAGGAACCCGTCGCCGTCGAGCACGCCAACGTCCTCGGTGCGGTACCAGCCCTCGTCGTCGAACGCGTTGGCGGTGAGCGCCGGGTCGGTGTAGCCGACGAAGCAGTCGGGGCCCCGGCTCCAGATCTGGCCATCGTCGTCGAGCCGCATCTCGACCCCCGCGAGGGGACGCCCGTCCGTCATGAGCCGCTTCTCGCGGGCATCTTCGTGGGTGCTTCCCGTGATCGACGGGTGCTCGGTGGAGCCGTACATGCGCACGGTCGAGATGCCCAGCACTTCGGCCCGCTCGCCGACGGCGGCCGGGACGGCCGACCCACCGAGGCCGATGTGGGACATCAGCGGCGCATGCACCGCCGGGTCGAAGTCCGGGTGGTCGAGCAGGGACAGCAGGAAGTACGTCGCGCCCGCACCGGAGCACAAGCCCTCCTCCGCCATCCACCGGAGCACGGCACCGGGCTCCCACACATCGACGAGGTGGATCGGGCGACCTTGCAACACCGGGATGAGGAGGGCGGCGAGCATGCCGATGCCGTGACCGACCGGCGCTCCGACGATCGTGTCGCGGCCGCCGGTCGCCTGCATCGCGGTGAGCTGACGCACCTCGAAGCCGATCGTGCGGTGCGAGTGGATGACGCCCTTCGGGTCAGATGTCGTCCCCGACGTGTAGGCGACGAGCGCGGGAGCCGACGGGTCGGTTGGAAGGGGCCCGTCGAGGGGCTCGTCCGCATAGAGGTCCGCGAGGTCATCGTCGGCGATCGCGACGAGCGGTGGCCTCGGTGCGCCCGCTTCGACTGCGGCGGCGAGCGCCGCCGTCCCCGACAGCGGACCGAACGACTCGTAGGTGACGAACACGTCGGGCGGCGTGCGCCGGAGGATGTACCCGACCTCCTTGGCGCCGTAGAAGTGCACGATCGGCACGACCACCGCGCCGAGCGAAGCCGCCGCGTAGAAGACGTGCGCAGCCTCCACCCAGTTGGGCAGCTGGAACGACACCACCGAGCCGGGCCCGATGCCTCGCGCGTGCAAGCCGCGCGCCAGCCTGAGCGAGTCGTCGAGCACCGCGCCGAGCGTGCCGCGATGCGGCCGTAGGGATGACCGCACCGTGAACCCGAGCGCGCCGTGCTCGGCGAGGCCGCGATCGAGCACCTGCCCGAGCGTCTCGTCCGTCCACCAGCCGGCATCGAGCCAGCGTCGTTCCAGCGCCGGGTCGATCGACCGCAGGCCCCAGTCCGTCATCGCAGTTCAGGCGAGGGACGCTTCGAGCGCGGCGGCGGCGCGGAACATGGCGATCTCGCCGAGCGCAGGAGCGAGCACCTGCACGCCGATGGGCAGCCCGTCGTCACCCGACCCGAAGGGCACCGAGAGCGCGGGGTGGCCGGCGAGGTTCGAGGGGATCGTGAACACGTCGTTGAGGTACATCGCCAGCGGGTCGGCCTTGGCGCCGAACGCGAACGCGGTCGACGGCGCGGTGGGTCCGATGAGGACGTCGAAGTGCTCGTAGGCGCGGTCGAAGTCGCGCAGGATCAACGTGCGGACGCGCTGCGCCTTGCCGTAGTAGGCGTCGTAGTAGCCGGCCGAGAGGGCGTAGGTGCCGAGCATGATCCGCCGCTTCACCTCAGCACCGAACCCGGCGGTGCGCGTGGCTGCGTTCATCT
>JBEEGB010000315.1:0-4704 GCA_041166585.1 Acidimicrobiaceae bacterium | reverse complement strand
CCGGCGGCGGCGACGAGCAACGCCCCCCCGACACCAACAGCCAAGAGCTCGAGCCGTCCGACGGTGTCGTTGATGTCGCCGAGGGGCGCCATCACCACCGCGACGTCGCCCGACACCCCGATCGGCTCGACGACGACTCGGTAGGACACGCCCGCGATCGTCGTCTCGGACCAGACCGTCTGACCCGTCCGTGCCGGCTGCAGGAGTGACGCGGGCACGGATCGGAGCACGTCGTCGACGTTGGAGAACGGTGGGACGAGCTCGCGCACGAGCGCGCCGTTCGCGTCGAAGCGAGCGGCCAGCACGTCGCCGTTGCCTCCCGGCGGCGCCAGGTTGGCTCCGCCGCTCTGCGGCTGCTCGAACGCCCGGTTCGTCGTCTCAGGTGGCGCCGGTTCGCTCAACCGGCGGACCGCCACGGGTTCGACCCCGATCAGTCGAGCGTCGAGCCTCTGGAGCAGGTACGACCGAAGCGCGGAGGTGGTGGCCACACCCGACACCACGAGCCCGACCCCGGTGAGCACCAGGACCACCAGCACCAGGCGGACACGAAGGCTCACGTGCTGTTCTCGGCTCGCAGCACGTAGCCGAAGCCCCGCACGGTCTGGATCAGCGCCGGTTCGAAGCGATCGACCTTCTTGCGGAGGTACGAGATGTAGGTCTCGACCACGGTCGACTCGCCGTCGAAGTCGTACTGCCAGACGTGCTCGAGGATCTGCGTCTTCGACAGCACCCGGCCCGGGTTGAGCATCAGGTATCGCAGCACGCGGTACTCGGTTGCCGACAGCTCGATCCGCTCGCCGGCGCGGCTCACCTCGTGGGCCTCGTCGTCGAGCACCAGGTCAGCGAGGGTCAGGCGCGTGACCGCGCGAGTGGTCCCGTGACCCCGCCGGAGGACGGCCTCGATCCGCGCCACGACCTCTTGCAACCCGAACGGCTTGGTGACGTAGTCGTCGGCACCGAGCCGGAGCCCATCGACCTTGTCTTCTGACGAGTCGCGGGCGGTGAGGAAGATGATGGGCAGCTGCACGCCATCGCTGCGCAACCGCCGGCAGACCTCGAAGCCGTCGAAGGCGGGCATGGTGACGTCCAGGAGCATCACGTCCGGCCGTTCGTCGGTGGCCTTCGCCACCGCCCCCATCCCGTCCCTGGCCACCGACACCTCGAAGCCGAGGAAGCGCAGTCCCGTGGTGAGCAGGTCGGTGATGTAGTCCTCGTCATCGACGACCAGGACTCGAACGGGAGCGTCAGCGACTCGCGCAAGGTTCACTCCATCATCTGGGGCGGCGAACCTGTGAGTTCGCTGTGAGCCAGTTGCGAGCCGTGTCCGAACCCGACCTGAGCCGGGCCGCTCAGCAGGCGCACAGGCGACCCACAGGCACTCCGCAGGGTGACGGTGTTCAATGAACGCATGGGGCCGAGCCAACCTGGTTCTCCACTCGAGGGCGGTGAGCACCCGGTGACGTATCCGGCCGCGCCCCCGTACGCCCCCGTGCCCGGGCCGCCGGTGAGCGACCAGTGGCCGCCGCCGCCGACAGATCCGTGGGGCCCGCCTCCCCCGTCACCCGGCCACCCTGGGAGCAGGCGAAGCGCCCCGCTGTTCGTCGCGCTGCTGGTGCTGTGCGGCTTGCTCGGCGTCGTGATCGGGGCGTCCTGGCAGACGCAGAGCGTGCGAGGGTCGAGCAGGGCGACGCCCGCGGCGTCGTTGCCGTCACCGAGCCAGGCGCTGCCCACGCCCGCGTCTCCATCGACCAACGGCGGCACGAGCGGAGGTCTGAGCGCCGGAGCGATCGCGGCGCAGGTGGACGGTGCCGTCGTCGACATCAACACCACGCTCGCGAGCGGCAAGGCGGCGGGCACCGGCATCGTCTTGACGGACTCCGGCCTGGTCCTGACCAACAACCACGTCATCCTCGGTGCGACCGACATCCAGGCCCAGATCGGTGGCGTCGGCGCGACGTACCCGGCGACGGTGCTGGGCTACTCCGTACCCGACGACGTCGCCCTGATTCAGCTGCAAGGTGCTTCAGGTCTGCAGACCGCGAAGGTCGCTGACTCGTCAACGGTGAAGCTCGGTGACCGTGTCGTCGCGCTCGGGAACGCTCTCGGGCGAAGCGGACCGCCGGCCGTGTCCGAGGGTTCGGTGACCGCGCTCGATCAGCAGATCGGTGTCACCAACGACGACGGCACCAACGTGACGCTGTCAGGCCTCATCGAGATCAACGCCGGGCTCCAACCAGGCGACTCAGGCGGCCCGCTGGTCAACTCCACCGGCGAGGTGATCGGCATGAACGCCGCCGCGACGTTCAGCCAAGGCCGGACGACCAACGACGGCTTCGCCATCCCGATCAACACCGCGCTCGACATCGCCCGTCAGATCGAGACCGGTCAGAGCACCTCGACCGTCCACGTCGGTCCGCGTGCGCTGCTCGGCATCCAGGTGCAATCCACGCTGGGCACCACGGTCGGCTCCGTCGAGCCCGGCGGCCCCGCCGAGGCAGCCGGGGTCCAGGCAGGCGACACCATCATCTCGGTCGACTCGACCACCGTCAGCTCACTCGCCGACCTGCGATCCGCCCTGGACCCTCACCGCCCGGGCGACTCCGTCAAGCTCGGCTGGATCGACGGCTCCGGCCAGCACCACACCGCGACCGTCCAGCTCATCGCCGGCCCCCCCGGCTGACCGGTCCTAGACGCCGACCTTCTGCTGCTCGAGCTGCTCGAGCAGGATCGCCTCGAGCGCGACGAGGGCCTCATATCGCGCCGGGAGGTTGAAGCCGTCGCCGCGCGCGGAATAGAGGGCCTGGATCTTCTCTCGCACCTCTTGCAGCCGTGCCTCGTCGTTTCTCGTTCGCATGGGTGTGCATCGACCGGACCGAGCACGCAGAACAGACACGCGTTCGCGCTAGGCCGCGAACCCTGACACCGGTGTCAGGTTCCTGCCTATGCTGCCGAACGGGCGGGGTGTGGGCGCCGTTCCCTCCCGCCGGGTCAGGCGCCCCCCCGCCTTGTTCGCTCCAACCCCGGCCGCAGAACGCGAGCCCTCCACCACCCCGCGTGGTGTGAAAAAGGGCTGGTCAACGGCACCGGCAGCGCCGGTGGCAGCGCGCTAACGTGCGGCGCTTGAGGCGTCGGCGGACGCTCGGCGAGCCTCTCCCGGAGGGACCAGATGAAGTGCCGACGAGGAATCGCCCTTGGCGCCTTGGCGGGCGCAGCGATGATGGTGCTCCCGATCGCGACAGCCGGACCGGCCTCGGCCGCGTCCGCGCCGCAGATCGTCGCCAGCGGGTTGGACAACCCGGAGAAGCTGACCTTCGGACCGGACGGCGCGCTGTACGTGGCTGAGGCCGGCATCGGCGGGCCGCCGAACGCGACTCACAGCAACTGCATCCCGGCCGGCGACCAGAGCGCCGAGTCGTGCTACGGCGACTCCGGCGCGGTGACCAAGATCGCCAGCGGCGCGCAGACCCGTGTGGTCGTCGGGCTCCCCTCGCTCGCCACCGCCGACGGGTCCTCAGGACCGACGGACGTTGCCGTCGCATCCAACGGCACCATCTACGTGGTCAACAGCCTCGGCACCGACCCCAACCAGCGTGACCAAGCGGGCGCGCCGTTCACGAACCTGGGCACGGTGTACAGGCAGGCGAGCGGAGCCACCGCGCCGTCGTCGTTCGCGGACATCGCCGCGTTCGAGCGCGACAACGACCCGGACAAGAACGAGCCTCGCGACCCGAGCGACCCCTCGCCCACGACTGACAGCAACCCCTTCGCCCTCACGCTGGCGAGCGACGGCAGGCTGCTCGTGGCCGACGCCGGCGCGAACGACGTCGTGGCGGTCGACAGCGCGGGCGTCGTCAGCCTGCTGACCGCCCTGCCCTTCCGTCAGGTCGACGCGCCACCGTTCCTGGGCATGCCTCCCGGCTCGCAGATCCCGATGCAACCGGTGCCGACCGCGGTCGAGGTCGTGCCCGCGCAACCGCCGGTGCCGGGTGTGACCAACGACAAGATCCTCGTCGGTCAGCTCACCGGCTTCCCGTTCCCCGTGGGCGGGGCCAACATCTACTCGGTCAACTCGAACACCGACAAGCACAACAACCTCGATGTCGTGCACTCCGGGCTCACCAACGTCATCGACGTGGCCGTCGCCCCGGACGGCACGGTCTACGCGCTCGAGTTCGCGTCCAACGGACTGCTGGCCGACACACCGACGCCAGCGCTCATCCAGATCCGGCCCGACGGCACCCGCAAGTCCCTGCTCAGCGCCGACGACCTCAACGTGCCCGGCGGCGTCGCGGTCGGCCCTGACGGCATGGTGTACGTCACCAACTGCGCACTGTGCGGGGACAACAAGGGCACGGTCATCAAGGTGGACCCGACGGTCGCCCGCGACCCCGCGACGGCCTCCGCCTGCCATCCGGCCAACGTCCCTGGCACGACGTTCGAGGACATCACGCAGGACTCCCACCGGGAGGCCATCGAGTGCCTGGCCTTCTGGGGCCTCGCACAGGGCAAGACCGCGACCACGTTCGATCCCCACGGACCGGTGACGCGCGGAGAGGCCGCGTCGACGATCGCTCGGTTGATGGAAGCGGCAGGCTTCGCGCTGCCGGCCAACCCACCCAACAAGTTCCCGGACGACGACAGCTCCGTCCACGCGCACCGCATCGATCAGCTGGCGGACGTCGGCGTCATCAGCGGGTTCATCGA
>JBEEGB010000314.1:0-2859 GCA_041166585.1 Acidimicrobiaceae bacterium | reverse complement strand
CGGCAGCGTCGAGCCGCTCACCCCCACGCCGGCGAAGGTGCCGCCAGGCACCCGCCGGCAGTCGAGTGAGCGAGGCGAAGGCGAGTGATCGAGACCATCAGCACAGCTGCATCAATACGCTTTCGCGCACCAGGCGACGAGATCGGCCTCGTCCTCGGACTCAGGCACGGAGCCGTCTGGGCGCTGGAGCACTCGCACCGTCACTGCCGACTTCGCGAGCTCGGCCTCACCGTCTGCGCCGATGACCGACCAGGGCGCCCGCCCGAAGCCGGTCTGCGCGGCTTCTCGCACTTCGTCCAGCGTCGAGCAGTCGGTGGTCGCGGCCTCGCGCCGGTCGATGGCGGCCTGCAGCAGATCGTTCTGCACCACGTCGACCAGCTCGGCGACGCGTGCGGCCGCGGCCCCGACGGGGAACGGCTGCTTCTCGCCGGTGTCTCGGCGGACGATGGTGACGTTGCCCTCGGCCAGATCCCGGGGGCCGACCTCGACGCGCAGCGGCACGCCCTTCAGCTCCCAGTCGGTGGCCCGCCGGCCGAACGACGTGTCGACCCTGGCGTCGAGCTTGGTCCGCACGCCGGCGGCGGACAGCTCCTTCGCGAGTTGAGCGGCCGCCTCTCCGGCGCCGCCGTCGTCCTTCACCAGCAGCACGACGCACTGCGTGGGCGCGAGCCGGGGCGGCACGACGAGACCGGCGTCGTCGCCGTGGCACATGATGAGGCCACCGACCATGCGCGTCGACGTCCCCCACGATGTCGTCCAGCAGAGCTGCTGCGCGCCTTGGTCGTCGAGGTACTGCATCTCGAACACCCGGGCGAAGTTCTGCCCGAGCTCGTGCGACGTGCCCATCTGCAACGCCTTGCCGTCGCGCATGAGCCCTTCGCAGCCCATGGTGTTGATCGCCCCGGGGAAGCGCTCCTTCGCGGTCTTGCGACCGACGACCACCGGCATGGCGAGCACCTCGACCATGAAGCTCTCGTAGGCCTCGTGCAGGATGCGCGTCGCGTAGGCGCGGGCGTCGTCCTCGGACGCGTGCGCGGTGTGGCCCTCCTGCCAGAGGAACTCGCTCGACCGCAGGAACAGGCGCGTGCGCAGCTCCCACCGCACGATGTTGCACCACTGGTTCAACAAGAGGGGCAGGTCGCGGTAGGACTGCACCCACTTGGCCATGTACTCGCCGAACACCGTCTCGCTCGTCGGACGCACCGCGATCGGCTCGGCCAGCACCTCACCGCCACCGATCGTCACGACGGCGAGCTCGGGGCTGAAGCCCTCGACGTGCGTGGCCTCGCGCTCGAAGTAGCTCATGGGGATGAACAGCGGGAAGTACACGTTCTCCGAGCCGCACGCCTTGATGCGCGCGTCCATCTCTGCCTGCATCCGCTCCCAGATGGCGTAGCCGTAGGGACGGATCACCATCGTCCCCCGCACCGGACCGTTCTCGGCCATCTCGGCCTTCGCGACCACGTCCTGGTACCACCGCGGGAAGTCCTCGGCCTGAGGGGTGAGCACCGGAGCCTTCGCCATCCGCCGAACCCTACCGAAGGGGGTGCACGGTCAAATCAGAACGGGCAGTATGCGAGCGGCACATCTGGATCGATCGAAGGGAAGGCTGAAGCCGATGACCACCGTGATGGTTTTCCACGAGGTCGACGACGTCGATCACTGGCTCAAGTCGACGAAGCGAGAAGAGTTCTTCGGGCCGCTCGGGATGACTGGGCGCACCTTCGTCGACCCAGACAAGACGAACCGCGTCGGGTTGATCGTCGAAACCCCTTCCATGGATGCCTTGCAGACGGCGTTGGCGTCCCCGGAAGCGGCCGAGGCAATGAAGTCCGACGGAGTTCGTCCCGAGACGATGGTGATGCTCGTCGAGCCCTAGCAGCAGTGGATGATGAGCTGAGCACGGCGGCTACGAGCCCAGCCCGTCGATGACCCGCGCCGCGGGGAGGCCGCCGAGCAGAGCACCGGGCAGGAGGATCTTCGACCGGCGGACGCCCGACCCGATGACGAGCACATCGGTCTGAGTCACGCGCCGGTCGATGAGCACCGGCCAGTCGGCGGGCAGGCCGATCGGCGTGATGCCGCCGTACTCCATGCCGGTGAGCTCGACGGCGCGCTCCATCGGAAGGAACGAGGCCTTGCGCACGTCGAGGAACCGTCGGACTGCGCCGTTGACGTCCGCACGGGTGTCGGCGAGGACCACGCACGCGGCAAATCGCTCAGTGCCTTCGCGCTTGCCGCTGACGACGACGCAGTTGGCGAGCGTGTCGGGCTCGAGGCCGAACTCCGCTTGCGTGGCCGCCGTGTCGGACACGGCCGGATCGATCTCGACGACACCGACGACGTCGAGAAGGCCCTCGGTTGTCAGCGCCGCGCGCGTGGGAGGGCCGAGGAGATCGAGACGGGTGGACGCCGGAACGCTCGAGAGCCCGCCGAGCGTGAACGTTCCCATCAACGGCAAGCATGGCCGATCTCCTGACGCGTCGGTGCGAACCCTCTGCCCACTGTGGACTCTCAACCGTGCGCAGCCACGGCTCAGCGTCCACAGTGGACACGGGGTCGGGTTCCTTGGACGATCAGCCGTGAAAACCACGGCTCGGAGTCCACAGAACGCACCCGACGAGCAGCACGCGCCCCCGCCACGAGGACATCTCCCAGTCAGTCGGCGCGGCGGTGGATGAGCTCGACCTTCTGCTCGCTCGCGTTGGCGTCGTCGCCCTGCTCGCGGAGGAGCACGGCGCGGTCCTTTTCAGCCTCGCGTTCTGCGAGGGCGGTGTCGGCACGGGCCATCGCGGCGTCGATGCCCTTCTCGTGGATGAGCTCGGCCCACTCGACGAGCGTGCTCACCATCTCGTCCTC
>JBEEGB010000313.1:0-4037 GCA_041166585.1 Acidimicrobiaceae bacterium | reverse complement strand
GACCGGAGCTGGGCGATCAGCTCGATCTCGACGGCGATGCCGAACGGAAGCTCGGCGAGCCCGACCGCGCTCCGCGTGTGGCGTCCGGCGTCACCGAACACCTCCACGAGGAGGTCGGAGCAACCGTCGATCACCGCCGGCATCTGGTCGAAGCCGGGCGCGACGTTGACCATGCCGAACACCTTGACCACCCGCTGGATGCGGTCGAGGTCACCGAGCTCAGCGTTCAGGGTGGCCAAGATCGACAGCGCGGTCATGCGGGCCGCACGCCGTCCCTCGGCGACCGTGAGGTCCGCGCCGACCTTGCCCCTCATGATCTCCTGGCCGTCGACCGGTCCGTGACCTCCGACGTGGACGATGTCGTCGATGGTCACGCAGCTGACGTAGTTCGCGACAGGAGCAGAGACGGGAGGGAGGACGATGCCGAGGGCTGCCAGTCGTTCCGCGATCACGGCGGCAGCGTAGAACCTCGGATCAATCCACCTTCCAGCGGTGCGCCTCCGACACGAGCCGCGTCATGTCGGCCGCAGGCATCGGCCGGGCCAAGTAGTAGCCCTGCGCTCGTCGGCACTGCAGGTTCCTGAGGTTGGCCAGCTGGTCCGGCGTCTCGACGCCCTCGGCCGTCACATCGAGGTCGAGTGCGCTGGCCATCGCCACGATGGCGGCGACGAGGGCTGAGTCGTGGGGGTCGGTGCCGAGCCCGTCGACGAAGCCTCGGTCCACCTTCACGCCGTCGAACGGAAAGCGCTTGAGGTAGCTGAGCGACGAGTAGCCCGTCCCGAAGTCGTCGATCGACAGGTGGACCCCCAACGCCTTGAGTCCAGCCAGGGTCGCTCCGAAGTACTCGACGTCGGCCATGAACACGCTCTCGGTCAGCTCCAGCCAGAGGTCGTCGGCACGTGCGCCGGTGCGCGTCAAGACGTCCTCGACCAGGCCGGCGATCTCGGGAGCCATCAGCTGCCGCACCGACAGGTTGACGGCGATGGACATCGCCGGGTTGGCGACCTGCCATTCGACCAGCTGCTCGCACGCCTGCTCGAGCACCCACGCGCCGATGGGGACGATGAGGCCGGTCTCCTCCGCGAGCGGGATGAACTCGTCCGGGCTCACGAGCCCGCGGACGGGATGCTTCCACCGCAGCAGCGCCTCGGCGCTCACCATCGCTCCGGTGCAGAGGTCCACGACAGGCTGGTAGTAGACGAGGAACTCTTCGCGCTCGAGCGCACGGCGCAGCTCCGTCGCGGTGGCCAGACGTCGTTGGGCGTGCGAGCGGAGCGCGTCGTCGAACAGCTCGATCCGTCCCCGGCCGCGCTCCTTGGCGCGGTACATGGCCGCGTCGGAGTCGCGCAGCAAGCTCTCCGGTGTCGCATCCGAGTCGCCGACCGCGATGCCGAGGCTGGCCGTCACGGTCACCTCCTGGTCTCCGATGAGGCACGGCTCGCTGAGCGACGCGAGCACGCGCTGGCCGATCTCCTCGGTCTCCAAGACGTTGACGTCGTCACACACGACGACGAACTCGTCCCCGCCGAAGCGAGCCACGGTGTCATCGGGACGGATGGCGTTCGCGATCCGCTCCGCTGCGTGTCGCAGCAGATCGTCGCCGGACGTGTGGCCCAGCGAGTCGTTGACGACCTTGAACTGATCGATGTCGAGGAAGATCACACCGACTTGTGAACCGCGCCGCCGCGAGCCGGCCAGGCTGTGGACGAGGCGGTCGGTGAGCAGCGCCCGGTTCGGTAGGCCGGTGAGGGAGTCGTGCAGCGCCTGGTGGACGAGCTCTTGCTCCATCTGCTTGCGGGCGGTGATGTCCTGCAGCTGCGCGTAGTAGTACTGCGGCTCACCCGACTCGTCCCGCACGAGGGTGACGTGGGATGACGCCCACACGACCGAGCCGTCGGGCCGCAGGTAGCGCCGCTCGTCCTCGTAGGTGTCGTGACCGGCCGCCACCCTCGCCAGCACCGCCCCCCCGAGCGGCGCCTCGTCCGGATGGGTGTAGGCCGTCCAGCGCTGCCCGATCAGCTCGTCCTCGGAGCGCTCGAGGAAGGCGCACACCGCCGGGTTCACCCGAACGGGCAGGCCGGCGAGGTCGACGATCATGGTGCCGATGCCGGCCTGTTCGAAGCCGATCTCGAAGCGGGTCTCGGCCGTCCGTCGCACCAGGTCGGCCGCCACCCGCTCGGTCTCGTCGATGATCGTGCCCGCGACCTTGAGGACGGTGCCGTCTTCCGCGAGCTCAGCCACCCCGCGGGCGCGGACGGTGCGCTCCTCGGAGTCGGCGGAGAGGATGCGGAGCTCGTGATCGAACGGGAGACCGTGCTTGGTGGCGTTCACCCACTCGCGAGCCGCCGCTTCCGCGTCATTGGGATGGACCATGGACGCGAAGCGACCGATGCTCGGCGTCACGCTCGCGTCGAGCCCGAGGATCCGGAAGTACTCCTCCGACCAGCTGAGCTCGCCGGTCACGAGATCGAATTCGAAGCTCCCGAGGTGCGCGGTCCGCTGTGCCTCGGCCAGCCGTCGCCCGGTCGCCTCCAGCGCACGCTGCTCGCTTCGCCGTTCGGTCACGTCGACCGACACGCCGATGACGGCGACCAGCCGGCCGTCCCGGTCGAACACGGGCGTGTTGGTGACGCTCACGGAGACGTTGCTGCCATCGCGCCGCTTGGTCTCGTACTCCCCCGACCAGCTCTCGCCCCGAAGCATGGCTTGGACGATCGCCTTCGCCTGCGTCGGCCCCTCGGCGCGTGTGACGAGATCGACGGACTTGTGTCCGACCGCCTCAGCGGCCGACCAGCCGTACATCTCCTCCGCGGCCTTGTTCCAGTAGATGACGATGCGGTTGAGGTCGACCGCGATGATGGGGTGTCCGGCAGCCGCGAGGAGCTGGGCCTGGAAGCGAATCGCCTCCTCCGCCTGTTCGCGCCCGGCGATGTCGTCCACCTCGGGCGGCAGCGTCTCGAGCAACGTCAACGCCTCCCGAGGTTCACGTGCGCATGGCTCTTCGTCCTAGCGGTGGCTCGAGCGAAGCAAACCCGCGCTCTCCGGTGGTGCTTCGACATCCCGACCCGTGACCTGAAGCGTCGAACGCGAAGATCTCCCCGTGTTGCCTCGGCGAGCACTTTGGGGGAGATGCGGCAGATGCCCCGATCCCGACGGTCTACGCGGTCGCGTGGTCTTCCAAGGGCCCAGGTCCGGCAGGATCGACCTCATGGCCGCCGAGGAGCTGCACCTGCTCGACGAGGAGATCGCCACGCTCCGCCAGCAGCTGCTGGACCTGCGCGACGACCTCAGGGACTTCGATGACAGCTCAGCCGCGACGCGCATGCAGGAAGAGCTCGAAGCACAGATCGAGGAGCTCGAGTCCCGCCGCGAGGCCCTGCTCGCAGGCGATGCCAACGGTCGCGCTGTCTAGATGTCGTCGTTCTGTGAGACGACTGCATCGCTGATCGCGTCGATGGGCTGAAGGCGCCCGCGTAGGTCTTCGCCGAGGTGGTGACGTTCAGCCAGGTAGTCCGGTGAGTTGTAGCTGACCCAGACGGCGCCGTCATCGTCCTCCCACACAAGGAGTCGCAGAGGTAGGTCGAGCGCGGCGAGAGGCGCGGCGACCATCACGGGCGTTCCTGCCATCGGGCTCCCGAAGATGACGAGCTTGGTGTCGTTCATCTCCAGACCGGCACGGCTCGCCTCGCCGCTGTGATCGATCACCGCGAACAGGACGAGTGCCTTCTCATCGATGAGCTGCCGGAGCCGAGCTATCGCCTCGGCGACGGAACGCGGGCATGGCTTTGTGACCACTCCCTCAGCGGATTGCCGCGGTTGTGACGGCATGGCGTGATCCCTAACTGTGGAAGGCATGCAGATGCTCGTTCTATCTCGCCGGCGCCCGCCGTGACCACGGTCAGGCGCAGGTGATGTGTCCGGTGAGCGTCGCCACAAGGGTGCCATCGCTGTTCGGCGCGAACGCGGTCGTGCCGCTGCCGCGGAGCGCCCCGTGGACGCGGCCAGCGGCCCGTGAGACGACCGGCTCTGTATCGTTC
>JBEEGB010000312.1:0-3685 GCA_041166585.1 Acidimicrobiaceae bacterium | reverse complement strand
ATGAGGAAGCCCGAGAGCGTGAAGAACACGGAGACACCCAGGTAGCCGCCAGCGGCCCATGGGATCGCGAGGTGGAACGCCAGCACCAGCGCGATCGCTACTCCTCGTAGGCCATCCAGCGCAGGCTGATGACCCCACCCGCCCCCGGATTGGTGCACCGCCCGGCAGGGTACACACTCAGAGTGGTAGGAGCGGGATGCAGCGTGAGAACAGGATCCAGCGCTCCGTGGTCGAACACAGACGGAGTGATCCCCAGCCGCCACACCCCGCGCGAGCTGCTCGGTCGGATCGTGACCGTCTTGGCCCTGGTCGGGGTCGTGGCCGTGCCGGCGATGGGCGCCCTCGCAGCCCAGAGCTGCGGTGGAACGCACTGGGTCGGCTCGTGGATGGCGGCACCCCACGACAGCACCGCGGCGATGGCCGCCACGCCGGCAGGAGGGACACCGACCGACCCGCCGAGCGGCATCGGTGACCGCCGCACGTTCGAGAACCAGACGTTCCGCATGATGGTGAGCCCACACCTCGCCGGCACCGGCGTCAGGGTGCAGCTGACCAACCGCTTCGGCTGGTTGCCGATCACGATCGATGACGTCCACATCGCTCTCCGCGGTAACGGCGCGTCCATCAGCGCCGGCTCGGATCACGTGCTCAGCTTCGGCGGCAGGACCTCGACGACGATCGCCGCGGGCTACGACGTGATGAGCGACCCGATCGGGATGGCGGTCGTCCCGTTCCAGGACCTGGCCGTGAGCTTCCACCTGTCCGGCGCGTCGCCGCTCGACCTGCACCAGGACGCAGAGGGAAGGCAGTACGCCACCGCGCTGCGCTCCGGCGATCACTCCGGCCAACAGGACGGCAGCGCGTTCACCGAGACGCTCAGCAGCTGGCTCGTGGTGGCGGGCGTCGAGGTCCAGGTGCCGCGCTCGGACGGCGCGCTCGTGGCCCTCGGCGACTCCCTCACCGACGGCATCGGCTCGACGTTCGACGCCGACCAGCGCTGGCCCGACCAGCTCGCTCGCCGCGCCATGGGTCAGCGCCTGACGTCCGCCGTGTCGATCCTCAACGCGGGGGTCAGCGGCAACCAGGTGACGAAGGACAACGTTGCGTCCCACGGTGACGAGATCCGCGGCGCGGGGCTGAGCGCGTACAACCGCGTGCAGGCCGACATGCTCGGCCGCGGCGTCACCGACGTCGTCGTGGCCGTCGGCCTCAACGACCTGTTCGCCCCGAACAGCGACGACCCCGCCTCAGCGGTGATCGACGGGTACAAGGCCATCGTCGCTCGAGCGAGGCAGGCCGGCCTTCGCGTGTTCGGCACGACGCTCACGCCCGCGGGTCAAGGTGGCGACTTCGAGGCGCGGCGCCAGGCGATCAACGAATGGGTCAGGGCCAGAGGCTCGTTCGACGGCGTGTTCGACTTCGATGCCGCCGTGCGCGACCCAGCGAACCCGTCCCACATCCGTCCCGACCTCACCGACGAGGTCGTGCACCTCAACGACGCCGGCTACCGCGTCCTGGCCGAGACGGTGGACCTCGGGGCGTTGCAGGGCACGGGCTGCCTCGCGTAGCTCGACCTTGATGTGGACGTACAGCCGCGCGGCGAGGGAAGTCGCCAGCGACGAGCTGCACGTCGAGCCGAGGGCGCCCCGCGACGCGAGCCGCGGACGCAACCGAGCGAGACCCGAGACTCAGCAGGGCTGGCATCAGCCACCCTCGATCGCTACCTTGACCGAGCAGTCAAGTTTCGAGCGTAGGGGGAGAGTGCCATGGCTGACGTGCCGGTCGAGGAGTTCAGCAACGAGGTCCTCGCATTCCTCGACGCCAACGCCAAGCGCAAGGTCGAGATCGACAAGCCCTTCGTGTGGGGCGAGGGCGATGACAGCTCCGCGCTGTTCGAGGAGACCGACGAGGCGGCCGAGCAGCGGGCGCTGACCGAGGCCAAGGCGTGGCGAGCCAAGCGCTACGACGCCGGCCTCGGGTGGATCACGGGTCCCAAGGAGTTCGGCGGCCGCGAGCTGTCGCAGGCCCACGAGCGCGCGTACGCATCGCTGGAGTCGAAGTACGACATCCCACCAGGCGGGTTCTTCGGGATCGGCCTCGGCATGGTCGCCCCGACGATCAAGGACCACGCGCAACCCCACATCAAGGAGCGCTACCTCCCCAAGATGTACCGCGGCGACATCGTCGGGTGTCAGCTGTTCTCCGAGCCCGGCGCCGGCTCCGACCTCGCCAGCCTCCAGACCCGAGCCGTCCGCGACGGCGACGAGTGGCTCATCACCGGGCAGAAGGTGTGGACGTCGGGGGCGCAGTACTCAGACATCGGCGAGGTGATCTGCCGCTCCGATCCCGACCAGCCGAAGCACAAGGGCCTCACGGGCTTCGTCGTCGACATGAAGGCGCCGGGTGTCGAGATCCGGCCGCTGCGCCAGATGACCGGTGGCGCGTCGTTCAACGAGGTCTTCTTCAACGAGGTCCGGGTGCCTGATGACCACCGCCTCGGCGAGGTCAACGAGGGTTGGCGGGTCGCGCTCACCACGCTCATGAACGAGCGGGCATCGATCGGCGCCGGCGGGGCCGGTGGGATGGGCCTCGCCAACAGCACCCGCTTGATCGAGATGCTCCGGCACTTCGGCCTCGACCAGGACCCGGTCTACCGGGACGAGCTGATGAAGCTGCACACCGCCTTCGCGGTGGCGAAGTACACCAACCAGCGCGCCATGGATCGCATCAAGTCGGGCGAGCTGCCCGGTCCCGAGATGTCGATCGCCAAGCTGGCCCTCACCCAGAACATGTGGCGCACCGCCCAGTTCGTCGCCCAGGTGCTCGGTCCTCGCATCACGGCCGACACCGGCGAGTGGGGCACGTACTCCTGGGGCGGCTTCGTGCTGGGCATCCCGGGCATGCGCATCGCCGGAGGCTCCGACGAGGTGATGCGCAACGTCGTGGCCGAGCGGGTGCTCGGCATGCCGAAGGACCCGGGCATCGACTCGACCACCCCGTTCCGCGACCTGAAGGTCGGCACCCAGCAGAGCTGACCCCCGCGCAGGTTGACGATAGGTGTTAGGGCGCCCTAACATCCACCTCGTGCTGCCGACCTTCCTCATCGGGCTCCGCGAAGGCCTCGAGGCCTCGCTCGTGGTGAGCATCCTCGTCGCCTACCTCGTCCGCACCGGCAACCGGGCGCGGCTCGGCCCGATCTGGATCGGCGTCGCCGCCGCCGTCGCATCGAGCCTCGCCGCCGGACTCATCTTCACGTACGTCTACAACGACCTCTCCTTCGAGGCCCAGGAGACGTTCGGCGGGACGATGTCGATCGTGGCCGTGGCCTTCGTGACCTGGATGGTGTTCTGGATGAAGCGCCAGTCGCGGCACCTCAAGCACGAGCTCTCGGACAAGCTGGCCATCGCGCTCGAGGGCAGCGCCGCCGGGCTCGCCGTCGTCGCCTTCTTCGCCGTCGGCCGTGAAGGGCTCGAGACCGCGCTCTTCGTCTGGTCTGCGGTGCAGGCGACCGGCGACGGCGCCACGCCCCTGGTCGGCTCGCTGCTCGGCCTCGGCGCAGCGGTCGTGCTCGCATGGCTGCTCTACCGCAAGTCGGTGACGATCAACATGGCTCGCTTCTTCACGTACACCGGTGCTGCGCTCGTCATCGTCGCCGCCGGGGTGCTCGCCTACGGCGTCCACGACC
>JBEEGB010000311.1:0-14027 GCA_041166585.1 Acidimicrobiaceae bacterium | reverse complement strand
GAAGCAGGACAGCTCGTAGCCCCCGGTGTGGTGGGGCGGGTACCAGTTGGTGAGCGCGAGGACCCGAGTCACGGCGCGACCACTATCGCAGGCAGCGTCCGATCAGCACGCGGCCGACTGTTGTTGTTTCATCCCCGGGGGCAGTGACAGTGAACGGTGGTCCGGCGGTCCTTCGCAGCTCTCGTTGTGCTCGACCTCAGCGTCAGCTCTCGCAGGCGATCCCGTCGTGGTCTCTGTCGAGCTTGTAGGGATCGCTGCCCGTGACCGTGACGGGTCCGGTCACGTAGCGCGGCCCGTCGCCCGAGCCTCCGGCGCAATCCACGTCGGAACCTGGCGGGATGCACGGGTCGTAGCCCGGCGTGCAGTCCGGTTGCGGAGCGCTCGTCTCCGGCGGCGCGACCACGGGTGGCTCCGTGACAGGTGGAAGCGTCGCGGGCGGCGACGTCGTTGGCGCGGCGGTGACCGGCGGCTCGGTCGTCGTGGTCGCCGGCGCGGTGAGCGACGCAACGGACACGGTGTCCCAGTGCAGGATCCCGGCCTGCGCTGCGGCCAGGTCGGCTCGACCGGAGCAGACCGCGTCATGGAACTGGTTCTCCGCCGTGTCCTTGGAGTGCGCGCCGTTGCCCGACGAAGCGGCCAGCGGTTCCGGCCAGAGGTTCTTGGCGTCGTTCGATCCACCGAGCTCGAGCGGCACGAGATGGTCGAGCTGGTAGTCCGACCTCGTCTCGCTCGAGATGCCGTACGCGGCGAACACCTGGCTGCGCAGGCTGGCGTCGACGTCGCGCACTCCGGCGGAGTAGCCGGCCACGCAGATGACATCCGCGGTCGCCGCAGGGAACACATCGCCCGGCGTGAGGGAGCTGCTCGGATGCAGCGCGTCGCTCTGTCCGGGCGCCAGGCGAACCGTGGTCGTCGTCGTGACGATCCGCTCAGTTGTCGTCGTCACCACCGGCTGGCTGGCGCTCGGGGCACCAGGCACCGTCGACGCGCGAGTGGCGGAGCTGCCCTGCGACGCGCTGGCGATGACTCCGAGAACGAGGATCGCCACCGTTGCCGGTGCCGTGATCTGAGCCAACTTCGGCCAGCGCTTGAACCGCGCGAGTACATCCATTGCTTCCCCCGAATCCGCCTGTCGCCGCATCATCAGGGCGAAGACGGCAACAGTCCACCGAAAGTCGGCGCAAACGCTCAAAATGACCAAACCGGGTCACCGTGTCCATGACCCGACCGAGCGTCACGCTCCCGGAGCAGCTTCTCCCATGAGCTTCTGGAAGCCTTTGAGGAACAACACGAGCCCAGCGGAGATCACCGCGGCGGTCGCGATGACGGAAGTCTGGTTGTCGGCGAACCAGTCGAGGTCGTACCAACCCGACGTCGGAATGGCCGCGGAGGCGTAGACGGCCACGACGAAGCCGAGAACCGTGCGGACGGTCAACCGAACGAAGGGACGGTCCTTGGCGGTCTTGAAACCCGACGTTGAAAACGCGGTGCCCCACACAAACACAAACGAGCTGATGGCCGCGATCACCAGCAGCCATCTGAAGTTGGCCTGCAGCTGGGTCCAGCTGGACAGAAGGGTCGTGTACGCGACGATGAAGTCGCCCGGTATCCAGGCTGAGAGCTGGTCGAGCAGCAGCTTCTGAGCCGCCTCGCGCTTCTCGCGCTCCGCTCGCTGCTCCGGTGTCTCGTCGGCAGGTGGATCCTGTTTCAGCTGTTCGATGAGGACGGCGTTGCGACCGACGGTCATCAGACTCATGCCCGTACCCCCAGCGCGACGGCTCTCCGCCACCGCCTGAGCCACGGTACTGCTCGGCCCTCTGCGGTGCTCACCACACCGGTGCGCCAACATCGGATGGCCTCAGCCTTCCGGTTCACCGCCATACGCTCCCGGGATGACGGTCACCGGCATGGCGAACCTGGCGGTCAAGGTGGCGGACCTCGAAGCGGCCTGTGCCTGGTACGTCGCCGCGGGCGCGGCCGTCACCGAACCCGCCGCGTGGGAGAACGGCCGCCGCGCCGACGTGTCGCTCGGCTCGTTGCAGCTGACGCTCTTCACGCAGGCCATCTACGAAGACGTCTGCCCGCTGCCGGATGAGGGCTTTCTGCATCCCGCGCTGTTCGTCGACGACCTCGATGCCGAGCTTTCCCGTCACGAGGTGCTGTGGGGGCCGCGGGTCGTGTCGGGGGCGTTCGGAACGCGGCGCATCGCGTTCGTGGAGGCACCGGGCGGCATCCGTCTCGAGTTCATGGAGCAGCTGAGCGAACCCAGCTGACGGGCGTTCTGCCGGTGCTGAGTCGGGTAATTCCCGACTTAGGACCGCACAAACGAGATCGGTCAGGTGGCGGCGGGGTCGCCGGCGTTGGCCAACCGTTCGCAGATGGCGATGCCCGGGTACGAGGCGATCGGCTGCCAGCCGGGTGGCGGCATGACAGCCGAGCCTGCGCTGTCGAGGGTGACGAGCAACGCGTTGTCGCCGGCACGCACGGTGTAGGTGATGCGTTCGCTGGCGGTGTCGAGCACCTCGATGTCGCCCTGCGTCAGCCAGGGCCGATCGCGCCGCAGCGCGATGAGCTGCTGGTAGAGGTTGCGCATCCAGGTCTGTTGCTCGTCCGCCGGCTCGGCGCTCGGCGGAAGCGCTTGGCGGATGGCGTCGTCGCCGCCGGGCCGGTTCTCCTTCGTGCCCCGCCATGCGAGCTCGTCGCCGTAGTAGATGCACGGCACGCCCGGCACGGTGAACAGGAGCGTCACCGCGTGGGCGAGGTGGCTCGGGTCGTGCAGCTGGCTGGCGATGCGGGTGACGTCGTGGTTGCCGACGAAGGTGACCGGCGCGAAGCCGGGGGTGAGGGCGCGATGACGCTCGAGCGCCCAGGCCAGCTCGAAGAAGTTGGCGTCGTTCAACGAGCTCCAGACGGCCTTGTACAGCTCGTATTGCGTCACCGAATCAAGTCCGGTGCCGGACACGAAGCCGGCGTAGTCACCGTGGATCATCTCGCCGAAGATGAACGCTTCGGGGTGCTGGCGGTGGACGCGATCGGTGAGCTCCTTCAGGAACGGGACGGGCATGGCATACGCGACATCGAGGCGCCACCCGTCTACCCCGCGGTCGAGCCAGTGGCACGCAACCGCTTCCGCCCAGTCGAGCACGGCGTCGCTGCGGTGGTTGAGCGCCACCAGCTCGCGATGGCCGTCAAAGGTCCGGTACGTGAAGCCGTCGCCGTCGTCGCGGGAGAAGTCCAACCGGAACCACTCGGCGAACGTCGACGCCTCGCCGTGGGCGAGCACATCGCGGAACGCGGCGTGGTCCCGGCCGACGTGGTTGAACACGCCATCGAGGATCACCTCGAGTCCACGGGAGTGGCACGCCTCGACGAACGCGTCGAAGTCATGGTCGTCGCCCAGGCGCTGGTCGATGCGGAACGGATCAACCGTGTCGTAGCCGTGCGTCGAGGAGACGAACACCGGTGTGAGCAGCACGCCGCCGCCGCCGAGCTCGACGATGTGGTCCAGCCAACCGTGCAGCACCCGGAAGCCTCGATCGCACGGGTCGGCGGCATCGACATCCGGGTTCACGGGGGCCACCCCCGCCGCGCCCAGGCTGTGCAGGTGGTACAGGGCACGACCGGGTGACGGCATGCGGACATCTTTGCCGTCCGAGCCGAAGGTCAGCGGTGGGCGAGGGCGTCCAGGGCTTCGACCGGATCGATGGTCTCGATCGCGTCGAGGTTCTCGTCGTTGCCGGGCTGGTCGAGCTTCGGGATGAGCAGCGACAGCGCGGCGCCGATCGACACGACGGCCGCGGCGAAGAGCAGCGCGGGACGGGCGCCGGCGGCGATGGAGGACTCGATCGTCGTCCGCAGCGTGGTGGCGTCTGCAGCTGAGATGCCAGAAGGGGGCGTGAAGCCGACGCCCGAGGTGTGGAGCTGGCCGATGGTCTGCGCCTTGAGCCCCGGCGGCAGGGTCGACCCGGCGACGCGGTCGATGGCGTTGCGGATGGTCTGCGTGCTGAGCAGCGAGCCGATGATGGCGATGCCGAGCGCGGCACCGATCTGGCGGACGGTCGTGTTCGCACCGCTGGCCGCGCCGGCGTGGTCCTTGGGGATGTCGGAGAGGATCACGTTGGTCAGCTGCGAGCTGGCGAAGCCGAGCCCGATGCCGAACAGCGCGAACCCCGGCATCAACGAGAGCAGCGTGAGTCGCGGTGTGATCACGGCGGCGATCGCGCACAGACCGACCGCCTCCAGCGCGAGGCCGTAGCGCACGACGAGGGTGGTGTTGATGCGACGGGTCATGCGTCCGCCGAGCTGCGCGCCGAGGATGATGAACAGGCCTGACGGCAGGAGCCACAGCCCGTTGTCGACAGCGGACAGGTGCTTGCCGTTCTGCAGGAACACCGGCAGCACGAACAGGAAGCCGAGCTGGCCCATCGCGAGCACCGCGGTGGTGAGGAGCCCGTAGCGGAAGCCGAGGTGGCTCAGCTGTCCGAACTCGAACAGCGGGTCGCGGGCAGCGCGCTCACACCGGCGCTCGTAGACGTAGAACCCCGAGAGCAGCACGACAGCGATGACGAACACGATCGGGATGGCGGAGATGGCACGGGTCGACGGCCACGCCTCCCAACCGAGGATCGTGAGCGCACGGACGGGAGAGATCCAGCCGTAGTGGCCGCCCTCGCTGAGCGCGAACACGAGGCAGAACATGCCGCTGGCGATGAGCAGGGCTCCGGGGATGTCGACTCGCTGTCGCGGCCCGGTGCTGCGGCTCCTCTGGATGAACAGGAGCGCACCGATGATCGCCAGGGGCGCCACGACCAGGTTGATCCGGAACGACCAGCGCCACGAGTAGTTGGTGGTGAGGAAGCCTCCGACGGCTGGTCCGAAGGCGACACCGGCACCGGCCGTCGCGCCCCAGATGGCGAATGCCTTGGCCCGCTCCGCGCCGTCGAAGGTGGTCGAGAGGATGGCGAGCGTCGCCGGCATCATCAGCGACGCGCCGATGCCCTCGATGAGGGCCTCGCCGATGAGCAGCGTCGGCACCGATGTGGCCTCCGACGCGAGCAAAGAGCCGAAGCCGAAGAGGGCAGCACCGATGATGAACATGCGTCGCGGCCCGTAGATGTCACCGAGCCGGCCGCCGATGATGAGCAACGTCGCGAACGTGAGCGAGTAGCCGGTCAGCACCCACTGCAGGCTCGGCAGCTCGGTGTGGAAGTCGCGCAGGATCGTGGGGATGGCGACGTTCAGCACCGTGCTGTCGAGCACGACGATGACCAGGGACAGGACGACGATGGCCAGCGTGGCCCAGCGACGTGGGTCAGCGTGAACGGCGGAGACCGGCTCGGTCACGCCTGCAGCGCGCGCAAGGCGTAGGCCGCCGCCGAGCGCACGAAGGCCGGGCTGATCGGTTCACCCAGGTGGAAGGCCCGGTGGTACATCGGACCGACGACGAGGCTCAGCGCCACGTCGACCGGCGGGAAGGTGTCGACCTCCCCTCGCTCCTTGGCCCGCAGGAGGATGGCGCGCAGCTGCGCCAGCCGAGGCTTGAGGAAGCGCTCCTTGAGGGCCGCCGCGAGCTCGGGGTTGCGACGCTTCTCGATGCTGAGCGCGTCGGCGACGTCCTCATGCCGAACCGAGATCGAGTGGGCGACGTCGCGCACGAAGGCGTCCATGTCACCGGCCAGCGAACCCGTGTCGGTGTTCGCCGGCTCGGGGACCAACGTCGCCACGGCCGCGGCGACGAGGTCCTGCTTGGCCGGCCACCGCCGGTAGAGGGTCGCCGACGAGACGCCGGCATGCTCGATCACGGCGGCCACGGTGAGCCCGGCGTACCCGGTCTCCGAGAGCAGGTGCAGGGTCGACGCGAGGATCGCCGAGTCACATGCCTCGCTGCGCGGGCGTCCGGGACGTGCTGGCGCGACGGCCGCGTCGGCGGTCATTGCACGCCGTCCTTCACCAGGATGCGGTCGTCGGCGAAGCCATCAGGGGGCTCGTCATCGCTGGCGTCGGTCTCGAGCTGGCCCTCGGCCTCGGCGAAGGTGAGCGAGGCGAGCCCGTCGAGCGCTCCTTCGACCGGCTCGCGAGCATCGCCTGCCCTGGCGGGAAGGAGCGTGAAGGCGACCACGGCGGCGACGAGCAGCACGCCCGCGGCGAGCAGGAGCGACCCGCTGAACGCATGGACGAACTCGGTGCGGGCGGCGGCGATGACGTTCGAGCGCAACGGCTCGGCAAGCGACGCGGCCGCGTCCACCGCTCCGCCGACCGAGTCGCGGGCGGCAGTGACGACGTCGGAGGGCGCGTTCAAGCCGGCGAGGCGACTGGCCACACCCGGCCGGTAGGAGCTGGCGAGCACCGATCCGATGATGGCGACACCGAGCGCGCCGCCCATCTGCCGGGTCGTGTCGTTCATCGCGGAGCCGACGCCGGCCTTGCTGCGGGGCAGCGATCCCATGATCGACTCCGTCGCCGGCGCCATCACGAGCCCCATGCCCGCCGCCAGCACGACCATCCCGGCAAGCAGCTGTGGATAGCCATCCGTGACCGGCACCGCGCTCACGACCACGAGACCGCCGGCGGCGAGGAGCAGCCCGGTCCCCACCACGAGCTTGGTGCCGATCCGCTCCACGATGCGCGGGGACAGTGGCGCCACCGTGAGCATCACGAGGGCCATCGGCAGCATCCGGAGTCCGGCTTGGAAGGCGGACAACCCCAGCACCGTCTGCAGGTACTGCGTGATGAGGAAGCTCGCTCCGAACATCGCGAAGAAGACCATCGTGATGGAAGCGTTGGCCGCGGAGAAGCGGCGGTTCTTGAAGAACCGGACATCCAGCATGGGGTGGTCGCAGGTGAGCTCCCAGGTGACGAAGCCCCCGAGCAAGATGACTCCGAGCACGAAGCCGGCCGCGACGGACGTCGACGTCCACCCCTTGGCCGGCGCCTCGATGATGGCCCACAGCACCGTGACGAGTCCCGTGATCGAGAGCAGCGCGCCGATCGGATCGAGCCGGGGCGCATCGGGATCCTTCGACGACGGGAGAAGGAACCGGCCCGCGACGAGTGCGAACAGCGTGATCGGGATGTTGATGAGGAAGACCGAGCCCCACCAGAAGTGCTGGAGGAGGAAGCCGCCGAGGAGCGGGCCGATCGCGCCACCCGCGCCGGCGACCGCGGCCCACGCCCCGATGGCGCGGGCCCGCTCCTTGGGATCATGGAACACGTTGGTCAGCAGGGACAGCGTCGCAGGCATGATCAGCGCCGCGCCGATGCCCATGAACGCACGGGTGAAGATGAGCATGGTGGCCGAACCGGCGAACGCGGACGCCGCCGAGCCGACGCAGAACACGGCCAGACCGGTGCTCAGGGCACCCTTGCGTCCGAACCGGTCACCGAGGCTGCCGGTGGTGAGGAGCAGTCCGGCGAACACCAGCGTGTAGCCATCCACGATCCACTGCAGCGAGCTGGTGGAGGCATGCACGTCGCGGACCAGCGACGGCAGAGCGACGTTGAGGATCGTGTTGTCGAGACCGATCACCAGGAGGCTCAGGCACATCACGGCCAGCGCCCACCATCGCCGGTCGTGCACAGAGGATTCATCCATCCGCACCACGCTACTACGAAACGACTCTATTTCGAAACTGAGTTGTTTCGCAGGAGCCGCCTCGCCCCGTTCTGGCGGTGATCTCGGTGGTCGCCGGTCTGGTGCCCTGGCCGCTCAAAGCACCTTCGAGGTCTCATCTTCCCGCCGAATCGGCCGATTGGCATGCGATGGCTCCCGATGTCGCCGCCGGCGTGACGGTCCACATGACGCGGAACCCTGTTGGCGTGATCACGTCCGTCGACGACACCATCGTCGAGCTGCTCGGCTGGCGGCCTGACCAGGTGGTAGGGGAGCTCTCGACCAAGTTCGTCCACCCCGAGGATCACGCGACAGCGATCGCCGCGTGGCTGGAGATGGTCACCTCCCCGGGGCTGACCCGGGTGTGGCGAGGTCGCTATCAGACCAGCGCCGGCGCGTGGAAGTGGGTCGAGACCGTGAACCGGTTCGAGGAGTCGGACGACCCCGTCGTCTACACCTCCATGAACCACGTGACCGTCGAACAGGCCACCGTGGAAGAGGAGCTGCGCGCCCGTGAGCAGCTGTTGAGCCGGCTGTCGGACGCGCTGCCCGTTGGTCTCGTCCAGATCGACGTCTCGGGCCACGTCACCTTCACGAACGATCAGCTGCACGCGATCGTCGGCGTGCCGCCGGCCGCCACCATCGAAGCGCAGCTGGCGGCGGTCGTCGTCGAGGATCGGTCGTTGCTGGAGACCGCGATCGCTGCCGTGCTCAGTGACCAGCCGGTCGACGACATCGAGATCCGGCTGCTCCTCGCGGTCGCCGACGCGCCGACGGCACCAGACGCTCATCGGGTGTGCATGCTCAGCCTGCGCGCCCTCACCGACGGCGACGGCATCGTGAGCGGCGCCGTCGGCTGCCTCAGCGACGTGACCTACCGTGTGCTGCTTCGCCGCGAGCTCGAGGTGAGGGCGTCGGTGGACAAGCTCACGTCATGCCTGAACCGGGCCGCAACCCTCGAGCTCCTCGAGCGGACGATGGTCACGCCGGATGAGACCTGCAAGGGCAACGCGGTCATCTTCATCGACCTCGATCGGTTCAAGTCCGTGAACGACCGCTTCGGTCACGCGGCCGGCGACAGCGTCCTGATGGCCACGGCCGATCGCCTGCGCGCCGCGGTTCGGGGCTGCGACCAGATCGGCCGAATGGGCGGCGACGAGTTCCTCGTGGTCTGCCCTGGGGTCGACAGCTCCGCTCTCGCCGTCACCATCGCAGAGCGCATCGCGACGGCGATGACGACGACGGTCGACCTCGGACGAGGCCCAGTCGAGCTGCGGGCCAGCGTCGGTGTCGCCTGGACCGCCGAAGCCCTCCACCCCGACACGTTCATCGCACAGGCCGACAGCGCGATGTACGAGTCGAAGCGGACGGGTTGTGACGGCGTGACGCTCTTCACCCCCACCTGCCAGCCCGCCACGATCTGAACCGCGACGCCCAACGCGTTCGATCGCGTTGGACAAGCACGGAAGAATCACCGGCGTGCGGGACCTCGCGTCGATCTGGACCTACTTCGCTGACACCTCGTGCGGCGACTACTCCCCTCTCTACGACCGCATCTGCCGCGCCGTGGCTGCGAGCGATGACCTGCTCGAGCTGATCCGCAAGGCACCGCCGCAGGGCCACCAACCGAACGTCCTGCTCGCCGCGGTGCACTACCTGCTCATGGGCGGTCTCGACCACCCGCTGGCTGCGGTGTACGCAGGCACGTCAGATGCTGACCCCGGGCCGCTGTTCGTCGACCTGTGCCTCGATCAGCGCGACGAGGTCGTGCACCTGCTGTCGACGCGGCACACCAACACCAACGAGGTCGGACGGTCAGCGGTGATCGGCCCCGCGTTGACGACCGTGGCCACGGCGCTCGGCCCGCCGCTCGGCCTCATCGACGTGGGCTGCAGCGCAGGCCTCAATCTGCTGTGCGATCGCTACCGGCTCGACTACGGCGCGGCGGGAGCAACCGGGCCGCGCGATGCGGCCGTGAGCATCTCCTGCACCATCACCGGCGGCCAGCCCCCGATCGCGCCGGAGCTCCCCGCCATCGCAGTTCGCATTGGCATCGATCGCCATCCCGTCGACGCCAACGATGACGACGAGTCCCGCTGGCTCCTCGCGTGCGTCTGGCCCGACACCGGCCGCCTTCCTCGCACGCGTCGCGCCCTCGATGAGGTCAAGGGCGCGACCCTTCGGCTCGTGAAGGGAGACGCGGTGGAGTCGGTGAAGGATGCGGTTCTCGGTCTCCCTCCGGACGTCGTCCCAGTCGTGATGACGACGTGGGCGCTCGCCTACCTGTCGAAGCCGGATCGGGTGGCGTTCCGCGAGGAGCTCGCCGAGGCGTCGCAGCGACGGCCCGTGGCGTGGCTCAGCGGCGAAGGTCCCGGCGTCGTCGATCTGTTCCCCGGCGTCGACGCGCCGTTCGACGCGCAACGCATGCAGGCCAGCGTGCTCGGCTCGGTCATCTTCCGGGACGGCGAGCTCGACGCACGCGTGCTGGGCTTCGTGCACCCTCACGGCAGCTGGATCGACTGGCGCGGGTAGGCCCGCTGGTCAGGGGGGATGGCCACCGACGACCTCGGCCTCCCGCTCGAGGACGCTCACCGGGCGGGTGAAGTTCCGGATCGGCACGTTGCGGTGGCGGCGATGGAACAAGCCGAGCGCGATGAAGCCGGCGATGCACGGGATCCACGTCGCGGCCAGGCGGTAGGTCACGACGGCGAGCCGCGCCTCGGGTCTCGCCGCCCCGGCGACCACGAGGACGCCGGTGAGGCCCGCCTCGACGAAGCCGAGACCGCCGGGGGTGAACGGGATGAGGCCCGCCACGTTGGACACGATGAAGGCGGCGAGCACGGCCGCCGGGCTGACGTGGGCGCCGACGGCTCGCAGCGCGAAGTAGAGCGCGGCGAAGTCGGCCAACGGTTGCGCGAAGACGAGGAACGTGACCAGCCCGGCTCGGGCGCGAACCACGCTGCGCATGAAGTCGCGTTCCTCGATCAGTCGTTGGGCGAGCTCCTCCGCGTTGCCCGGTCGCTTCATGCGGCGCTGCACCGAGGTCGCGACGCGGGCGGCCCATCGCCACGGCTCGTCTCGAAAGAAGAGGACGAGCGCGGCAACGAGCATGGCCGCCAGCAATGCTGCACCGAACCACATGGCGCCGAGCAGCCGCGGGTCGACGGCGCTGCCGAGCACGCTGGCGATGAGCACGACGAGCGGCAGCACGACGTAGCCGGTGATCGTGCCGAGCACCGTCGTGGCTCCGAGCGCCGCCGCAGCGCGGGTGGCGGGGTAGCCAGCCACGGTGAGCATGCGGAGCTGCATCCCAGCGCCTACGGCGCTCCCGGCCGGCGCGACGTGGCTCACCGCGTTGGACGCGAGCTGCGATGCGGCGATGTCGAACCAGTCCGACGTCCGCAACACGATCCGGTAGAGGATCCACGCGGTGATGAAGTGGAGGACGATCATCAACCCGATGGCGAGGAGCCAGCCGGGCCCCAACGTGACGACCTCCGGCACCCGGCGGTACACCCTCACGAGCACCGGTGAGACCAGCAGCAATGCCAACCCGGTGACCAGCGGCACCACGAACCGGCGGGCGCCGGTTCGACCGTTCCCCTCGGCCGGATGGGCCCGGTGGCGAACGCGGAACACCAGGTAGGCGACGAAGCCGGCTGCGACCGGCAGCCACGTGCTCGCGACCCGGTAGATCGCCGCGGCGAGGAGCGCGTGTTCGGGGCTGATGCCGGTCGCGGAGAGCGTGGCGGTGATGCTCGCCTCGACGAAGCCCAGGCCACCCGGCGTGAACGGAACCATGCCCGCGACGTTGGCGGCCGCGAACGCGGCGAGCACGGCGACGGGGTTGGGGTGCGCTCCCACCGCGACCAGGCACAGGTAGAGGGCGAGGCAGTCGCCGCCGGGCTTGGCGACGGCGGCAAGAGCGACGGCCAACGGGCGATCACGGAACTCGGAGCGGATCGCATCGCGCTCGCGGAGCACCCGAGCTGGTAGATCGGTCCGCTTCCGCCGGGCGGGTCGGACGCGGTTGCGCAGCCACTGCACCGCCGCGGCCAGACGGACGAGGGGAGCGTCCTGGCGGAGGAACGTCACGCCCACGGCCAGCACCGCGACGAGCAGCCCGACACCGAGCCAGAGCGCGGGTTCGAGGGCCCGATCGCCCTCCCCGGCGATCGTCAGCGGAAGCGCGATCACCGGCAGGCACAGCAGTCCGGCCGCACCGAGGATGGACAAGGCCCCGAGCGAGGTGGCGGCTGAGGTCAGGTCGAAACCCGCCTCGGTGAGCACCCGAAGCTGTACCGCCGCGCCGACGGGACCCCCGGCGGGGACGACGTTGTTGGCCGCGTTGCCGGCGAGCTGGGCGACCGCGACGTCGAACCAGCGGTCGGTGCGAAGGGCCAGGCGATTGAGCTCCCACGTCGCCACGAACGTGACCGCTTCCGCCATGACGATGACGATCAGCCACCGGACGTCGACGGATCGGATCTCGCCGATCTCGCTGTAGACCTCGGACAACGACGAGCGCAGGAACCAGAGCGAGACCAACCCGGTCCCGACGAGGAGCGCGGTCCGGAACGAGGTACGCCGCGCTCGTGCTGAGGCCTCGGCCCGCTCGATTGCCTCGCCGTCCACGGTCACTGGGGCCAGTCTTCCCCCGAACCACCCGCGACTGCCGCGCGTGGAGTGGAAGATCGGCTGGTCGATTGCGCATCCCTCGCCGGGGCAGCCGTCTTGCCGCGGCTGCCCCGGCGTCGGGATGGGTGATCTAGAGGTTCGTGAACAGGAGGTTGTTGTTCGGGGTGCTGCCGCCGAGCAGACCGCCACCGGTGCCGGTGATGATGCCCTTGGTCGTCAGGTTCTTGATGGCCGTCTGCACCTGCGCTGGCGTCGCGGACGGGTTCAGCTGCAAGTACTGCGCGGACACCCCCACCACGTGTGGCGTCGCCATCGACGTGCCGCTGATCGTGTTCGATGCCGTGTCGTTGGTGCTCCACGACGACGTGATGTTCACCCCTGGAGCGAACAGGTCAACGCAGGTGCCGTAGTTCGAGAAGGACGCGGCCGCGTCGTTCTGGTCGGATGCGCCGACGGTGATGCCCTCCGCCACGCGGGCCGGTGACTGGCTGCAGGAGTTCGCGGGCATGCCGAGCGCGTTGCCGTTGCCAGCAGCGATCGACACCGTGACACCATCCGCGATCAGGTTCCGCACCGCGGTGTCGAGCGCCGCGCTGGCGCTGCCGCCGAGGCTCATGTTGGCAACTGCGGGTTGCCCTGCCTGGTGATCGCCGGTGGCCCAATCGACGCCCGCGATGATCGCGGCGGTGGTCGTGCTGTTGCCGCAACCGAACACACGCACTGCAACGAGCGTCACGTTCTTGGCCACGCCGTAGGTCGTGCCGCCGACCGTGCCCGACACATGGGTGCCGTGGCCGTTGCAGTCGGTCGTGCTCGGGGTGGCGTCGACGGTGTTGGTGCCGGCCGTCACCCTGCCGGCGAGCTCCTGGTGGGTCGCCCGGATGCCCGTGTCGATGATGTACGCCTTCACCCCGGTGCCGGTCGCCGTGTAGGTGTACGACTGCGACAGGGGCAGGTTGTGCTGGTCGATGCGGTCGATGCCGTACGACGGCGGGTTCGGCTCGGTCTGGTCGAGGAACATGGGCGCATCGAGCTCGATCCCAGTCACCCCGGGCCGCGCCGCCAGCTGCAGCGCCTGTTGTGCGGTGAGCTCGGCCACGAAGCCCTTCAGGGCGTTGCTGAAGATGCGCTCAGCGCCCGCGCCACCGACGGCGGACAGGTGAGAGCGGGCCGCGGCGGCCGGGTCGGCCGAGGGCGCGAGCGTGACGATGTACCGATTGAGCTGAAGGGGGACGGCGGATGCCTGTGGT
This sequence comes from Acidimicrobiaceae bacterium, assembly GCA_041166585.1. Taxonomy (GTDB): domain Bacteria; phylum Actinomycetota; class Acidimicrobiia; order Acidimicrobiales; family JACDCH01; genus JBEEGB01. Next base: position 530 of record JBEEGB010000311.1, on the reverse strand, counting down.
GCCAGGCCCACCAGGAGCATGACGACCAGGAGGCCGCCTCCCAGTGACCCCCGAAGCGCTCTACCTCTGTGCACTCTTGCCTCCCGATTCCTGACGTTGACGCCCGCGCCCCGTAAGGAAACGTCAGCCGGTTCGGAACCTTTCGGTGCAAAACGCTCAAACCGGCGTTCGGCGCCGGACGCTACGATCTGCGCACTCGACGACGGGAGCAGCCATGGCAACGGCGGGCCAGCGCGCAGTGCAGCGAAAGCGGTCCCAGCGGGTCCGCAAGTCGGGCGGCGAGGTTGCCGCGATCCAGGCGCTCCTTGGCCCGCCTGGTCCAGAGGTCCGGCTGAGCGAGCTCCTCGCCGAGCAGGAGAACGCGTCACAGTCGAAGCGTGCGGCCCCGAGCCGCGAAGCAGTGCGGCTGCGCGCGGCGTGGGACCGCGAGGCCAAGGCGCTGGGCCGACATTTCCTCGACGAGGTCTCGACGTGGGATCGAGGATGGGGACCGGCGTACGACCACCACTACCCCGCGCGCGAGTTGTTGC